>NZ_JRPT01000013.1:0-5102 GCF_000762865.1 Prevotella sp. S7 MS 2
GCGAGACCTTATTGTGACCATCACTCCATTCAAGTCAGCGTTCCACCATCTTGGTTTTGGAAAGAATGTCAGTAGAAACAATTTGAGCAAGACTAATGAAATACGCGAAGTCAAGATATTCCAAGAGTTTGCAGACAAGATGGTTTCCATAGCAAGGGATAAACGAGGAGTCGTCAAGGACTTCTTCATATCGAACAATGTCTATGCGTTCGACTCCTCAACAATATCATTGTGCCTTTCTGTATATTGGTAGACAGTAGTGTTTCTATTTATAATGATTAATAATCAAAAGATTACACGAGGAGTCTGCTTGCATACTTAGATAGAGAAAGACAGACTGCTCCTTGCAATAGGGAGCAGTCTGTCTTTAATAAGCTATCCGCAAACATGTTGCGCTCGCAAAGATTGTTTCACTTTATTTTACTTTGTGCTACTGGCCAAATAGGAACAAGGCTATATATTACCCTTCTATCATGCTCTAACCAATAGGCAGACTTGCTGTGAACTTGGTTTAGATCAACACCTGAACCATCTGGTCCGAAACACACCTGACGTTCGGGCTTCGGACTCGCATTTGAAACAGCTACCCAAGTATAGAAGTTTTGTTGTTCACCTAATAATGGCATACAGAACTGCTTAATCTTACCATTTTCATCCTTTTCATCCGAATCAAGATACAAACGCGGACCTCTTGTTAAGACTCGACGGTATTTACATGGATCATACGAACTCCAAGAGGTTTTATCTGCGGGATCTAAAGCCATGAAACAATCATAGGCCGCACTCGGTGCCAGAGAGAAACCTACCGGACATGGATCGTAAACTGTTTTAACAACAGGATTGTGATTGAAAGTATTTTCATAGTTATCCATCGTCCAAGCATTATCTTTCCAAACAGATTTATCATCTTGCCTCTCAATCTTGGCATCCGAATAATGATTCTTAAACCTTTCCGGATGTTGGGTCCAAACGTCCCATGTTAACTTTGTATAATGTTTTTCTAGTATAAATGTTCCTTCCTCAACATTATCTTGATACGGAGCGGCGTCTTTACGCCCAAAATGGTATCTGGTAGGTCCAGCAAGAATCTCGAACGCTGCTTTCTGTTGAATGGTAATGATTCCCGTTTTTCTTTGACCTCCATTGCCAGTTTTTTGCCGCACTGTGAGTTTTACACCACGCCAATCGGTGAATGGTGTTCCCTCCCATTTGAAGTAAGCAAAGCCAAGTTGCTGTTTGGTAAAGCTATAGACTGGACCACCTTTACCGTCAGAACTCTTTAACGTATTCAGCGCATCAGCATGATTAAACCACAAATGCCACGACCATACTACAGTTCCTTTTTGGGTAACCGCGATAACTGCATTGCCGTTTTTAATATTTTCTTTCGAAACGTAAAACTCTACATATTCTTTGTCAGCAGAAAGCTTGACATCGCTAACGAGGCCTTTTTGGTCAGACCAAACTATCTTTGCCCCATCAGGAATGTTGCTTTTCCAGTTGGACTTAGTTATCCACGGATCGGTAATTTCCTGGTTATTATGGTCTAAAAAAGTCCACAAAATACGATAATTAATAATTTCATCTGCTGACTCCTTTTTTGGCTCAGGGCTATTATATTTTCGCGGCTTAATATCATCATCTTGTAATTGAGTTATATAAGCATGCTCATTTTTCTTGCCGTTGACAATGGCATTGCCGTATACCAGTGGTATCCTGTAATAACCCGGTGCAGAAATCAAGTAGCTGTTGGCTGTATTCTCTACTTGAGGCCCCCCATTGCGATTTGAAAGGTTATACGGCGCCCCTGCTGTTCCCTTGGGGGCTGCATCTTGAAGCACCTTGTCGTATTCAGCTTTCCAGTCGGTATAGTCGTGTCTCAAGGTAGCATACCCTTCCTCTGCAGCTGTACCTCCCTTACCACTTTCCAAACTCAACTTCGAAAGCCAATCAGGTCTCTCCGTCTTATCATCCCCATACCAGCCGGGTTCATCTGTGTGTCCATAATCTTTGGTTCTTCTTATGCCATTCTCCTCATAGCCTACAATCTCCCACTCCACAGGCTGCTTAACCCCTGTTTTTGGATCAGTACGATAACTTGTAATCGTGTAGGCAGTAGATAGATCTTGTTTTGCTTCAAGCCAAGCTGGAGAAGTGACGGTAAGCGTGTATTCCCAATGCGAGTTTCTTTCTGAAAGAGCATAGGTCTTGGTGGTGCCAGGCTTCCAGGATCCTTTGAGCGGAGCCTCTATGTATGAGCCATCCGTAAAATGCACATAAAGCATAATACTGTTACCTGTCAGAGTTTGGGGTATCATGTAAAATGTGTAGTTGTCACCATTTCTACCCATGATGATATTGCCAACGTCTCCCTGGGTGCTGACATTTACCGTGCCATCCCCGCCAAGCGTGAATGTAGCCCTTGTGCTCAAATCAGACCATACAGCACCTTCGTTATTCAACTTATCTGACAGGGTATAGCGTCCCTTGCTTAGGGCATTTCTGATTTCTACCTTGTCAACAGTTTTGTCATACGAAAGATTATTACCAATCTTAAAACGTATGGCTGTAAGTGCATGATAAAAATCAAGATCTGTGCGTGGAGCTACATTACGTACAGCATAACGTACGTTGCCAGAACATGCAGTCATCAAATCCTTTTGGTTTTTTACCAACGGCTCCACCTCGAAATCAACGTATGGAGTTTTAGCATAACTCTCGGGTGACAGATGTATTTTTGATTCTGTTTTTGGTGACACAGCATAGAACCGTCCATACGGTTGTTCCCATGACCATGGGATCCATTTTACCAACTGCCCGTCGGGCTTAGTGTCTTCGCTATAAAACCAAGGACTGTTGCTAATAGTAGCCTCTGTAACACCACGGTATCCAATGGTACTGAAGTTTGTTAAATCCTCCAGCCTCGTGATATTGGCACGGGTTTTTTCATCGTTGTTAGTCTTCACAGGGTTGACACCAGCCACAGTTGTTTCTATAAAGTAGGCTTCATTACCGTCGCTACTGCGACCAACAATTTTTTGATCAACAATATCCTCCGGCTGCAGACCTTGCATGGAAAGCTCCTGAGTATAGGCTGCACGAGTCTTGGGCAAGCCCGTTTCATTAATTTGGGAGAGCGTATTATCTTGTGCCTCACTAACATTGTAAGACACATAAGCGCCAGTCCTTTTACCACTACTATCATTCTCTACAATGTCTTCTGCGCAAGAAGCCACCATAAAAGTGACCAATGCGAACACACCAACAAAGTAACAATAGCTGTATTTTTTTAATATGTTCATGTTGTTTTGCATTAAATTAAATGTTGCATAGAACTTACCTAATGACTATGGAAATAAAATCTAATGAATTCCATTGTAATAAGCTCCAAAAGGATCAGTGTCTTCATCATCTTCAGAAGGATCCACTACATTAACATTGCCTTTATTTGGTTCTTTGCCATCGCCACCAGGACGCACAGGAGGACTACCTGCTAAAATAAAAGCACCCTGCTTTAGCTCTATAATTGTTATCTGGGGTGCTATGTACACCAATGTTCTTTTAATTTTCATTAAATTTCTTGTTTATTTATAGCTTTTGCAAATTTACTAAATATTGTAACAAACTAACATATATTTATTATATCTTATACTAGTTTAACTATTGGGTTTCATTTACGTAACTACTCATCAATACTTCGTTAATTCCAATATAATAGTTTGAAAATGAGAGAGTTGATTAACTTAATATAACTAATAGAATTTGGTCAAGTGGCTGATTATCAGTAACTTTATAGTAGCGAAAACATAAAGCAAATGACATCAGAACCACTCGACCAGTATACAGAAATCTGCAGAGATGCCATCAAAGGCTTATCTGCAAAATTAGGCAAAACTTTTGAGAATCTACTCTTGGAAATACTCTTATTGTACATGGCGATACAAAGAAAGATAATTTTCACTCAAATGGAGCGTTACGGCACCCATTGCGAGCAGACCTACAGAAAGAATTTCAACCTCAGCCGGGCTAAGTGCATCAACTGGGTTAAGTTCAACCTCTCCCTTTCCCGGCGTTATCTGAACATGGACGGGCTGCTGGCTATAGCCATAGATCCGAACTACATCAGTAAGTCAGGCAAGAAGCCTCCGCATGTTGGTACTTTCTGGTCCGGCTGTGCAGGTTCCATGAAACACAGACTTGAAATCATGGGACTTGCCCTTGTCGATGTCTACGCCAACAACTGCATGATGCTTCGTGCCCATCAAACCCCTTCTACAGGAGAGTTGGAACTGCGTAGCATGACTCTTGTGTAGCATTACATTGCCGTCATCAAACGCTACAGGAAAGAATTGTTGAAGGTCACCGATATTGTTGTCGCTGATGCTTTCTTCTCTATCCGTCCGTTTGTGGAGGGAATCAAGGAGCAAGGCTTTCATCTTGTCAGCCGTTTCTGAGATACGGCGAGCCTATACTATGTGTACACGGGACCTCGTTCCAATAAGCCCGGGCGTCCCAAAACACTTGACGGGAAAATCAATTACAAGAAACTCGACCTCACGCGTATGGCGAAGATGCATATCGAAGGACTTGAAGGCACAGCCTACACACTCATCGCCTACTCAAAGACACTGAAGCAGAAAGTGCGTCTTGTCATTTGGGTGATGCCGAACAGCAAGCACAAGCTTTTCTTCTCCACAAAGACATCCATGTCGGGTGAAGAAGTATTGCGCACATACCGCTCAAGATTCCAAATCGAGTTTTGCTTCCGTGATGCCAAGCAGTATACCGGACTCGCGCATTGCCAGGCAAGGAACAAGAATCAGCTGGACTTCTCCTACAACGCATCATTTGCATCACAGTATGTGGCAAAGGTGATGATGAAGGAAAACGGGCTACCGTATTCCATAGCTTCTTTCAAGGAGCTCATGGCGAGCACATACATTGCAAAATTAATTTTCGACAGGTGTCGGAGCATACCGAACCGAAAGTTTATTAGTCATACTATCAAAGAACTCTTTGGCTGGCATAGGAAAGCTGCGTAGCCATTATCTCAAATTTTAACGAACTATTGATGTAAGAAAAATCTCCTTTAATACAGTATT
>NZ_JRPT01000014.1:0-16424 GCF_000762865.1 Prevotella sp. S7 MS 2
ACTTTTTACTGTCAAATAGTTAATCCAGTGCAAAATTACTACTTTTATCACTATTATTATCATTAGTTTTATGAAACATGTAATAATATTCATTATTAACTGCTAAAGTGTACAAAGCATCAACCTCCCTCTCTAATACTCTTTACCTCTATACCTTTTCCCATCCATATGGCTTATTTCAAGTTTTATAAAACAAAAGTGATTGTTAAAGTTAAAGCACAAAAAAGGTCGTAGGCTATGAACCTACGACCTTTCTGTATAGAGTTTAATATTTACTTAAGCTTCTTGTTCTGCGAAATCGAGCACATTGCGACGGTTAGCCTGCATGCGTTCAAATTCCTCTTTAGAGCCAACGATGAGCTTATCCCACTGACGCAAACCGGTACCGGCAGGAATCAAGTGACCACAGATAACGTTCTCCTTCATACCTTCCAAACGGTCTACACGACCACGGATAGCAGACTCGTTGAGAACCTTGGTGGTTTCTTGGAACGATGCTGCACTCATGAAGCTCTTGGTAGCCAATGCTGCGCGAGTAATACCTTGAAGCATCTGAGTAGATGTGGCAGCAACGGCATCGCGGACCTGTACAAGTTTCAAGTCGCGGCGCTTCAAAGACGAGTTCTCATCGCGCAACTTACGAGCTGAAACTATTTGACCCGGCTTGAGCGTTTCAGAGTCTCCGGCATCGACAACAACTTTCTTACCCCAGATACGATCGTTCTCTTCTGCGAAGTCGAGCTTATCTACCATCTCCTGCTCAAGGAATGTAGTATCGCCCGGATCATCAATATGAACCTTACGCATCATCTGACGAACGATAATCTCGAAGTGCTTATCGTTAATCTTCACACCTTGCAGACGGTAAACGTCTTGTACTTCATTGACGATATATTCTTGAACAGCGGTTGGACCCTTGATAGCCAAGATGTCACTTGGTGTGATAACACCATCAGAAAGCGGTGTTCCGGCACGTACGGCATCATGTTCCTGTACCAAGATCTGCTTAGACAGAGACACTAGATACTTCTTCTGATCACCGGTCTTCGATGTAACAATAATCTCACGGTTACCACGCTTCACCTTCCCCATCGTCACCTCACCGTCAATTTCTGAAACCACAGCAGGATTAGAAGGATTACGAGCTTCAAACAACTCAGTAACACGAGGAAGACCACCGGTAATGTCACCGGCACCACCAACGGCACGAGGAATCTTCACCAGCGTCTCACCAGTCTTGATAGCTTGGCCGTCTTCTACAACGACGTGACCACCTACAGGTAAGTTGTATGTACCAAGCACCTCGCCCTTGCTATTCAAAATATCGCAGGTAGGCACCATCGTCTTATCCTTAGAATCGGTGATAATCTTCTCGGTAAGTCCAGTTGTTTCGTCGGTTTCTGCGTGGTAAGTTCTTCCTTCAACAACATCGTTGAACTTCAATGTACCAGCATATTCGGAAACGATAACAGCGTTGAACGGGTCCCATTTAGCAACAACGTCGCCCTTCTTCACCGTATCACCGGTCTTATTGTACAATATAGAACCGTAAGGAACGTTCAATGTACCAAGTACGATATTTGTATTAGGATCTACGAAACGGACTTCGGCCAAACGACTTACTACCATCTGACACTTCACATCGCTATCGCTTTCTTCTACGAACGGTACTGTACGAAGCTCATCGAACTCAAGTTTACTATTGTTCTTAGCTACAATACTAGCATTAGCTGCAGCATTACCAGCCACACCACCGGCGTGGAACGTACGAAGAGTAAGCTGTGTACCCGGTTCACCAATAGCCTGTGCAGCAATGACACCGACAGCCTCACCAAGTTGAACCATGCGTGCGGTAGCTAAGTTACGACCGTAACACTTCATACAAACACCATGTTTGCTCTCACAAGTGAGCACCGAGCGAATCTCAACACTCTCAATAGGAGAGTTCTCAATTGCCTGTGCCTTATCTTCTGTGATTTCCTCACCGGCATGAACAATCAGCTCACCGGTAGTAGGTTCAAGAATATCGTGAACAGATACACGACCCAAAATGCGCTCATACAAGGTAGAGATGACCTCATCACCATTCTTCAATGCAGTACAAACAAGTCCGCGCAAGGTTCCACAGTCTTCCTCAGAGATGATAACATCGTGAGAGACGTCAACCAAACGACGTGTCAAGTATCCGGCATCGGCCGTCTTCATAGCAGTATCGGCCAAACCCTTACGAGCACCGTGAGAAGAAATGAAGTACTCCAACACCGACATACCTTCCTTGAAGTTAGACAGAATTGGGTTTTCAATAATCTGTGCGCCCTCAGCACCAGCCTTTTGAGGCTTAGCCATCAAACCACGCATACCTGAAAGCTGCTTAATCTGATCCTTAGAACCACGGGCTCCTGAATCCAACATCATGAATACAGCATTGAAACCTTGATCGGCTTCGGTCATCTCCTTCATCAAGATGTTGCCCAAGTCGTTGTTTACATGAGTCCATGCATCGATTACCTGATTGTAACGCTCGGTATCGGTGATAAAACCCATTTCATAGTTGGTCTTGATTTGGTCGACTTCGCTCTGACCACGAGCAACAATAGCTTTCTTCTCTTCTGGAATGATGATATCATCAAGGTTGAACGAAAGACCTGCTACATAAGACATATGGTAACCGAGGTTTTTGATACCATCGAGGAACTCGCATGCACGAGCCATACCCACAGCCTTGATTACATCGGCAATGATACCACGCAAGGTCTTCTTAGAAATAATATCATTGAAATAGCCAATCTCTTCGGGAATAATCTGGTTGACAACCACACGTCCGACAGAAGTCTCTACCATACGAGGCTCCAACTGACCATTGACCAAATCCTTAACAACGACCTTTACAGGAGCATGAAGATCGCACTTCTTTTCGTTATAAGCAACAAGTGCTTCTTCCGGTCCGTAGAATGTAAGACCTTCGCCCTTAGCGCCCGGACGCAACTTGGTAATATAATACAAACCAAGCACCATGTCCTGAGAAGGTACGGTGATAGGAGCTCCATTGGCAGGATTCAGAATGTTATGGCTTTGTAACATCAACACCTGAGTTTCGAGAATAGCCTCGTTGCTCAATGGGAGGTGAACAGCCATTTGGTCACCATCGAAGTCGGCATTGAACGCCGTACATGCCAATGGATGCAACTGAATAGCCTTACCTTCAATCAGTTTAGGCTGGAATGCCTGAATACCGAGACGGTGAAGTGTTGGGGCACGGTTCAACATCACAGGATGTCCCTTCATCACATTCTCAAGAATATCCCAGATAACCGGCTCACGGCGGTCGACAATCTTCTTAGCACTCTTAACCGTCTTCACGATACCGCGCTCTATGAGCTTACGGATAATGAACGGTTTGTATAGCTCAGCAGCCATCAACTTGGGAAGACCGCACTCACCCATCTTCAATTCAGGACCAACAACGATTACCGAACGGGCAGAATAGTCTACACGCTTACCGAGAAGGTTTTGGCGGAAACGTCCTTGTTTACCCTTCAATGAATCAGAAAGCGACTTCAATGGACGATTGCTTTCGCTCTTAACGGCAGAAGCCTTACGAGAGTTGTCGAACAAACTATCGACAGCCTCTTGCAACATACGTTTCTCGTTGCGAAGAATTACTTCAGGAGCTTTAATCTCCATCAATCTCTTCAAACGATTGTTACGAATGATAACACGACGATAAAGATCGTTGAGATCGGAGGTAGCAAAGCGGCCACCATCCAAAGGAACCAACGGACGAAGTTCTGGCGGAATGACAGGGATAATCTTCATGATCATCCATTCAGGATGATTCACATCCTTTGATGCACGGAATGCCTCTACAACCTGTAGGCGCTTCAATGCTTCAGTCTTACGCTGCTGACTTGAATCGTTGTTAGCACGGTCACGAAGTTCATAAGAGAGGCTATCGAGGTCTAGATCACCCAGCAGGTCGTAAACAGCCTCTGCACCCATCTTAGCGATGAACTTATTAGGATCGCTATCATCAAGATACTCATTATTGGAATCTATCTGATTATCTAAGATATCCAAATACTCTTCCTCTGAGAGAAGATCCATCTTGTGAGAACCGTTGACTTCGTTACCATCAGCATCAGTACGGCCTTCCATGGCCCCCGGCTTGATAACGATATACTTCTCATAATAAATAACGGTATCGAGTTTCTTGGTAGGCATGCCTAACAAATACCCAATCTTATTAGGAAGAGAACGGAAATACCAAATATGAGCAACAGGGACTACAAGTTCGATATGTCCACTACGCTCACGACGAACCTTCTTCTCTGTAACTTCTACACCACATCGGTCGCAGACAATACCCTTATAACGGATACGCTTATACTTACCACAGGCACATTCATAATCGCGGGTAGGACCAAAGATACGCTCGCAGAACAAGCCATCACGCTCTGGTTTATAGGTACGATAGTTGATGGTTTCGGGCTTGGTCACCTCACCATACGAGTTTTCCAGAATCTCCTCTGGAGAAGCCAAACCGATGGTTATCTTCGTGAAATTATTCTTAACTTTTGAATCTTTCTTAAAAGCCATATTTACTTTTGTCTTAATTGTGAATTTGAAACGGAGAACAAGGGAAGATGATTGGAACTCATCGTTCCCAGTTCTCAATTCTCACTCAGATTAGTCGAGCTTGATGCTTAATCCTAGACCACGCAGCTCGTGTAGCAATACGTTGAGTGACTCCGGAATACCCGGTGTAGGCATGGGGTCGCCCTTAACGATTGCCTCATAAGCTTTGCTACGACCGACAGTATCATCAGACTTGATAGTCAAAACTTCCTGTAATACGTGGCTAGCTCCAAAGGCCTCAAGAGCCCAAACTTCCATCTCTCCGAAACGCTGTCCACCAAACTGTGCTTTACCACCAAGTGGCTGCTGTGTAATCAAAGAGTATGGACCGATTGAACGAGCGTGCATCTTGTCTTCAACCATGTGACCCAACTTCAAGAAGTAAGTGATACCTACCGTTGCGGGCTGGTCGAACTGTTCACCAGTCTCACCATCATATAAATATGTAGAACACAAGCGAGGCAAACCGGCTTTATCTGTCCATTCAGACAAATCTTCAAGTTTAGCACCATCAAAGATAGGCGTTGCAAACTTCACACCCAATTTACGACCGGCAGCACCAAGGATAGCTTCAAAAATCTGTCCAAGGTTCATACGAGAAGGCACACCCATTGGGTTCAATACCAAGTCTACAGGACGTCCATCTTCCAAGAATGGCATATCTTCCATGCGAACCACCTTTGATACGATACCCTTATTACCGTGGCGACCAGCAAGTTTATCACCTACCTGAATCTTACGCTTCTTGGCAATATAGACTTTCGCCATCTGAAGGATACCAGAAGGTAACTCATCACCAATAGAGATAGCAAACTTCTTACGTTTCAGTTCTGCATCCATCAACTTATACTTGCGGATGTAGTTCATAATCAACTTCTGAATCATGCCATTAGCATGCTCATCATCAGTCCAGCCATTACTCTGAATACCATCATATTCAAGGTTCATCAATGTAGCAACAGTAAATTTACTGCCCTTAGTGATGATTTCTGCACCAGTATAGTCCTTGACACCTTGAGAAACATGATTCTCTGTCAGAGTCATCAGCTTGTCAACCAAGATTTCCTTCAGGTCATTATTCTTTGCCTCATACTCTTCATCAAGTTTTGCCATCAAAACCTTATCCTGTTTCTTAGACTCACGAGTTTTCACAGCACGAGAGAACAACTTCTTATCAATGACAACACCACTCAAAGATGGATTGGCCTTTAATGAAGAATCTTTCACATCACCGGCCTTATCACCAAAGATGGCACGGAGCAACTTCTCTTCAGGAGAAGGGTCGCTCTCACCCTTAGGTGAAATCTTACCAATCAGGATATCACCCGGTTCAATACGTGCACCAACACGTACTACACCGTTATCATCCAAATCTTTGGTAGCTTCCTCACTAATATTAGGAATATCGCTTGTAAATTCTTCCATACCACGTTTAGTCTCACGAACATCCAAAGAATATTCGTCTACGTGTACAGAAGTCAACACGTCATCGCGAACCATACGTTCAGAGATAACAACAGCATCCTCATAGTTATAACCCTTCCAAGGAATATAAGCCACAAGGAGGTTACGACCTAATGCCAACTCTCCATTTTCGGTAGCATAACCTTCGGTGAGAATATCTCCAGCTTTCACGCGCTGTCCCTTATTACAAATAGGACGGAGGTCTATGGTCATATTTTGGTTCGTACGACGGAACTTAGGAATACGATATTCCTTCAATGCAGGCTCAAAGCTTACATACTCTTCCTCTTCAGTACGATCATATAGGATTCGGATAGTTGTTGCATCAACATAGTCAATGACACCATCACCTTCGGCTGTTATCATGGTACGTGAATCTTCACACACCTGTTTTTCCAAGCCGGTACCTACGATCGGTGCATCATTATGAAGCAATGGCACAGCCTGTCTCATCATGTTACATCCCATCAAAGCACGGTGTCCGTCATCATGCTCCAAGAAAGGAATCAACGAAGCCGAAACAGAGGCAATCTGTTGAGGAGCTACGTCCACCAAGTCTACTTCATTAGGAGCTACCACTGGGTAATCAGCATCCTGACGGCACTTAACGGTATCTCTGATAAATTGTCCTTCCGTAGTCAACGGAGCATTTCCCTGACCAATAATCTTATCCTCTTCTTCTTCAGCTGTCAAATAAACAACATCTTTATTATCCATGTCTACCTTAGCCTCTCTAACACGGCGATAAGGTGTAACTATGAAACCTAGATCATTAATTTTTGCATAGACACAAAGAGAAGAAATCAGACCAATGTTAGGTCCTTCAGGGCTTTCAATCGGGCAAAGACGACCATAGTGAGTATAGTGAACGTCACGAACTTCAAATCCGGCACGTTCACGAGACAAACCACCAGGACCAAGAGCCGAGAGACGACGCTTATGTGTGACCTCTGCCAATGGGTTGGTCTGGTCCATGAACTGGCTCAATGGATTAGTTCCAAAGAACGAGTTGATAACGCTCGAAATGGTTTTTGCATTGATAAGGTCTGTCGGAGTAAACACCTCATTGTCACGAACATTCATACGCTCGCGAATCGTGCGGCTCATACGAGCCAATCCAACAGCGAATTGATTACTCAACTGTTCACCAACAGTACGTACTCGACGATTGCTCAAGTGGTCAATATCGTCTACGGTAGCATTGGAATTTACCAGTTGAATCAAATATTTGATAATCTCGATGATATCATCTTTTGTCAATACACGGACATCAGAATCAGTCTCAAGACCTAATTTTTTATTAATACGGTAGCGGCCTACCTCTCCCAAATCATAACGCTTATCAGAGAAAAATAGGTTCTGGAATACTTCACGTGCACTAGCATCATCAGCAGGATCTGCATTACGCAACTGGCGATAGATGTAATTCACAGCCTCTTTTTCAGAGTTACTGGGATCTTTTGCCAGTGTATTGAAGATGATAGAATACTTATTAGCTGCTTCCGCATCCTTATGTAATAGCACAGAAGCCGTGCCGCTCTCCAAGATTTCATCGATATTGTCTTCGGTCAACTCGGTCTCACGCTCCATGATAACCTCATTGCGCTCAATAGATACAACTTCACCCGTATCTTCGTCTACGAAGTCCTCGTTCCAACTCTTAAGTACACGTGCAGCAAGACGACGACCTAAAGCCGCCTTCATATTTTTCTTGTTA
Organism: Prevotella sp. S7 MS 2; assembly: GCF_000762865.1. Lineage (NCBI taxonomy): Bacteria > Pseudomonadati > Bacteroidota > Bacteroidia > Bacteroidales > Prevotellaceae > Prevotella > Prevotella sp. S7 MS 2. The sequence goes on from NZ_JRPT01000014.1 coordinate 7,817, forward strand.
ACCTTTACTTCTTCAGCCAAATCGAAGATCTGGAGGACATCCTTATCCTTCTCAAATCCCATAGCACGAAGCAATGTCGTTACAGGCAATTTCTTCTTACGATCAATGTAAGCATACATCACATTGTTAATGTCTGTAGCAAACTCAATCCAAGAACCCTTAAACGGAATGATACGAGCACTGTACAATACGGTACCATTAGCATGTACACCCTGACCAAAGAATACACCGGGTGAACGATGCAACTGTGAAACAACAACACGTTCCGCACCGTTGATGACAAAAGTACCATTAGAAGTCATATAAGGAATTGTACCCAAGAACACATCTTGGATAAATGTACCGAAATCCTCATGATCAGGATCAGTACAATACAGCTTCATCTTAGCCTTCAAAGGTACACTATAAGTTAACCCACGCTCCAAACACTCATCTACACTATAACGGGGCGGGTCAATATAGTAATCCAAGAACTCAAGAACGAAATTGTTTCTAGTATCGGTAATAGGGAAGTTCTCTGCGAACACTCTATACAAACCGTCATTCTTACGTTCCTCAGGCGGAGTATCTAGCTGTAAGAAGTCCTTAAAAGACTTCAGCTGCACATCGAGAAAATCCGGATATGGAAGCGGATTATGCACGCTGGCAAAATTGACTCTGTTATCTACTACTTTTGTCATAAAATATTTATTAACCGACCTTATAAAGCCAAGAAATTTAACTTACAAGGCAAATTAGATGATAAAGACACAAAAAGGTTAGGACCCACCTACTTGGAAGATCCTAACCGTATTATAACCTTGTTGTAAACTGGATTACTTCAACTCTACCTTAGCACCAGCTTCCTCGATAGCCTTCTTCAGGTTCTCAGCCTCGTCCTTAGAAACGCCTTCCTTTACAGTAGCAGGAACTGCGTCTACAAGATCCTTAGCTTCCTTCAAACCAAGACCACAAGCTTCCTTCACAGCCTTAACAACTTGGAGCTTAGTAGCACCTACCTCTGTGAGAACAACGTCGAATGAGCTCTTCTCCTCAGCAGCTGCAGCAGCGCCACTAGCAGCTGGTCCAGCTGCTACAGCAACAGCTGCAGCAGCAGGTTCAATACCATACTCGTCCTTCAGGACTGTTGCCAACTCATTAACTTCCTTAACAGTAAGATTTACTAATTCTTCTGCAATAGCTTTTACGTCTGCCATTTTATTCTAAAATTTTAATTATTCTTGTTATTAATATTTATTTGCTTGACCTTATGATTGATTATTCAGGACGCTCGCCTAAAGTCTTGAGCACACCATGTATAGTGTTTGCGCCTGACTGAAGAGCTGAAACAACGTTCTTTGCGGGAGACTGTAGCAAAGCAACAATATCCGCGATGACTTCGTTCTTGCTCTTGATAGCCACCAACTGCTCTAGCTTGTCAGCACCTACAAAGATGCTTTCCTCAGCATAAGCAGCCTTCAAAGAGGGAATACCCTCTTTAGCATACTCTTTCAGCAACTTAGCAGGTACATTAGCGGTGTGCGTAAACATCACAGCTGTAGTACCTTTCAGTGTACCGTACATAGCTTCGAAATCAATATCGGAAGCCTCGAAAGCTTTGTGAAGAAGCTTATTCTTCACCATCACCATCTTGATTTCGTTCTTGAAGCACTTGCGACGAAGGTTGCTGGTAGCTTCCGCATTCAATCCCGCCAAATCAACGAGATAGAAATGAGGATACTCCTTCAACTTCTCTCCAAGTTCTACAACAATGGTATCTTTTACTTCTTTCTTCATTTTACAAAACTTTTAGAGTTATTCAACTGATTTAGGATCAATCTTGATACCCTTACTCATTGTGCTAGAAATAAAGATACTCTTCAGATATGTACCTTTGGCAGCAGCAGGTTTCAATTTGATAACGGTTGAGATAAATTCTTTTGCATTACCATAAATTTGCTCTGCAGTCATGCCAACCTTACCGATTGATGTATGGATGATACCAGACTTATCAACCTTAAAGTCTATCTTACCTGACTTGACATCCTTAACAGCCTTAGCAACGTCCATAGTTACAGTACCACTCTTTGGGTTAGGCATCAAACCACGAGGACCCAATACGCGTCCTAAAGGACCTACCTTACCCATACAAGAAGGCATCGTAATAATTACGTCAATATCAGTCCAACCACCCTTAATCTTCTCAATATACTCATCAAGACCTACATAGTCAGCTCCAGCTTCTTTAGCAGCAGCCTCCTGATCAGGAGTACAAAGACAGAGTACACGTGTAACCTTACCAGTTCCATTAGGCAATGTGACAACGCCACGTACCATTTGGTTAGCTTTACGAGGGTCTACACCTAAGCGCACATCAACATCTACAGATGCCTCAAATTTGGTAGTAGTAATTTCCTTTACCAATTCTGCGGCTTCTTTCAAAGTATATGCCTTCCCTGCTTCAACCTTCTCAGCTACTGATTTCTGATTTTTTGTCAGTTTACTCATTTTCTTAATTGAAGTTATAAATTATTTACCAGGGAAGTCCCCTTTTACAGTGATACCCATACTTCTAGCTGTTCCGGCAACAAGCTTCATAGCAGACTCTATAGTAAAGCAGTTAAGATCGTTCATCTTATCTTCTGCGATTACCTTTACCTGCTCCCATGTGACAGAAGCTACCTTCTGACGGTTAGGTTGAGCTGAACCGCTCTTTACTTTAGCCAACTCCTTCAACTGCACAGCAGCAGGAGGTGTCTTAATAACGAAGCTGAATGACTTGTCGGCATAGTAAGTAATAACAACAGGAAGAATCTTTCCTGCCTTATCCTGGGTACGGGCGTTGAATTCTTTGCAGAATCCCATAATATTGATACCCTTAGAACCCAATGCAGGTCCTACTGGTGGTGAGGGATTTGCAGCGCCACCCTTAATCTGTAATTTGATTAATCCAGCAACTTCTTTAGCCATTTCTTTGTTAATATTTAATTTTTGAATTTATAAAAGAAGACGCGTATTCGTAACAATAATTAGCCTTCTTTTTCTACTTGCATAAAACCGAGCTCTAACGGAGTCTTACGTCCGAAAATCTTGACCATCACCTTCAGTTTGCGCTTTTCGGCATTTACTTCTTCAATCACACCACTAAAGCCACTGAACGGACCATCCGTAACTTTCACTGTTTCATCCACAGAATAAGGGATATTTACCATATCCTCTATTTCCGTTTCTTCAGCAGTACCAAGCATACGATTGATGTCAGATTGTGGCACGGGAGAAGGATTATCCAAACCTCCGAGGAATCCTAAGCAATTAGGCATGAAGCGCAATGTATGCGCAACATCACCAACCAACTTAGCTTCAACGAAAACATAGCCAGGGAGAGAAATCTTCTCCTTGACTACCCTTTTACCATTACGCAAGGAAGCATGCTTCTCCAGAGGCAAAAGAATCTGGGATACATGCGTACTCAACAACTCGTTATGCTTCATTTCGGCCTCGATGTATTCTTTCAACTTAGCCTCTTTTCCACTCACGGCACGTAGTACATACCAGTTCATTCCTGTTTCAGACATTTTCCTTGAATAATTAATTTGGATAGATGACTCCCATCACAAACTTAAACACGCTGTCCATAGCGAACACCACAATTGCAATGACTAGGGAAGCAGATAATACAACCATTGCACTATGGGTCAATTCGGCACGTGTTGGCCATGTAGTTTTATGCACAAGCTCATCATAGCAAGCTTTGCAGTAATTCACTATCTTATTCATATTATCTTTAATTTGCACGGGTTGAAAGACTCGAACTCTCGACACCTGGTTTTGGAGACCAGTGCTCTACCAACTGAGCTAAACCCGTAGATAAAGTTCCCGTAACCGAAGTTGCGGGAACTTCCTATATTATCTTAATAAGATAGTATTCTTTATTAGAGAATATCAGTGATCTGACCTGAACCTACAGTACGTCCACCTTCGCGGATAGCGAAACGAAGACCCTTGTTCAATGCTACAGGGTAAATCAACTTAACCTCGATCTCTACGTTATCACCGGGCATTACCATTTCTACACCTTCTGGCAAAGTAATTTCACCGGTACAGTCCATGGTACGGAGGTAGAACTGAGGACGATATTTGTTTCCGAATGGAGTATGACGTCCACCTTCTTCTTTCTTCAATACGTAGATAGAAGCCTTGAAGTGATCGTGAGGAGTAATAGCGCCCGGATGAACAACTACCATACCACGCTTAACTTCTGCCTTATCAATACCGCGGAGCAACAGACCAACGTTATCACCAGCTTCACCCTCATCAAGGAGCTTGCGGAACATTTCAACGCCTGTTACAACAGACTTCTTGTCTTCACCAAGACCGAGCAACTGTACTTCGTCACTTACCTTAACCTTGCCAGTTTCGATACGACCTGTAACTACAGTACCACGACCTGTGATTGAGAATACGTCCTCGATAGGCATCAAGAAAGGCTTATCCAAATCACGCTCTGGCTCAGCAATCCATTCGTCAACAGTATCCATCAATTTAACTACGCTGTCAACCCACTTTTCAACACCGTTCAAAGCACCAAGTGCAGAACCACGGACGATAGGAGTATCTTCTTCGTATTCGTATTGAGAAAGGATTTCCTGAACTTCCATTTCAACGAGCTCAAGCATTTCCTCATCGTCAACCATATCGCACTTATTCAAGAACACTACCAAGCGAGGTACGTTTACCTGACGAGCCAAAAGCACGTGCTCACGAGTCTGAGGCATAGGACCATCAGTAGCAGCAACTACCAAGATAGCACCGTCCATCTGAGCAGCACCAGTAACCATGTTCTTCACATAGTCTGCGTGACCCGGACAGTCTACGTGTGCATAGTGACGATTTGCTGTTTCGTATTCGATGTGTGAAGAGTTGATGGTAATACCACGCTCTTTTTCCTCAGGAGCGTTATCAATCTGATCAAAAGACTTAGCTTCCTCACCACCGAAACCCTTATCGTGAAGAGTCTTAGAAATGGCAGCTGTCAAAGTCGTCTTACCGTGGTCTACGTGACCAATAGTACCAATGTTAACATGCGGCTTGGTACGCTGGAATGTCTCTTTAGCCATAGCTTAATTGTTTATATTATTAATAAATGTTCAATTAAAGTATTGTTTTTCTTCGTCTAAAAAAATAGTTCGAAGCAGAGCTGTAACTGAGAGTTGAACTCAGGACCTCTTCCTTACCAAGGAAGTGCTCTACCACTGAGCTATTACAGCATTGGTTTAGAGCGGAAAACGGGGCTCAAACCCGCGACCCCCAGCTTGGAAGGCTAGTGCTCTATCAACTGAGCTATTTCCGCAAAACTTCAACTGAAGTGGGTAGTGATGGATTCGAACCACCGAAGTCGAAAGACAGCAGATTTACAGTCTGCCCCATTTGGCCACTCTGGTAACTACCCTTATTTTTTTGTTTTAGCAACTCTCGGCACTCAACCTAAAGGTTTCATTCCTTGAGCCTCTTGTCGGATTCGAACCAACGACCCCGAGATTACAAATCACGTGCTCTGGCCAACTGAGCTAAAGAGGCAAATCCTTGCAGCCGCTCAGCGACTTAATTTAGGACGTGTTGTAAAACGGCTGCAAAGATACGACTTATTTCTAAATCGCCAAAACTTTTATGTGTTTTTTTTAATGATTGCGCATTTTTTCTTTGAACTTCGTCAATTGCACCTTCATTGAGTCCACCACTAAATCAACAGCTTCTTCAAATGAATCACACGTTTTCTCTACAAAGAGCGTATTTCCTGGCACCATTACTTCTAGACTGACTTCCTTGTTCAAGGCCGTTGCCGGCTTTGCGACTTTTAATTGCACCTCTACTTTCTGAATATCCTCGTAAGTTTTTTCCAACTTGGCGACTTTCTTTTCGATAAACGCCTGTAATTTCTCGGTAGCGTCAAAATGAATCGACTGAATCTTAATTTCCATAGTTCCCTCCATTTTTAAAGGTTACGCCCTAGGGTGGGCTTTAGAATATACGTGCTTCAACTGTTCAAACGTCGTATGAGTATATACTTCCGTTGTCGAAAGACTCTCATGTCCAAGCAGTTTTTTTACACTTTCCAAACCGGCCTCGTGATTCAACATCGACGTGGCAAAAGTATGGCGGAGTACATGAGGTGTTCGTTTTTTCAATGTACAAACCATCGAAAGATACTTTTTCACCTCATTTCGCACCTGAGGATGTGTCATTTTATCTCCATGACTAGATAAGAACAAACACTCCGACTTACATTCAACAGTTGCATCGCGCAGCTTCATATAATCCAGAAGAACATTACAAAGTTCATCACCAAAAGGAATGATACGATGTTTATTCCTCTTACCCGTCACTTTAATCTGTCTGTTCACGAAGTCAACATCCTTATTTTCCAAGTTCACCAACTCCGCCAAACGCACACCCGTCATATAGAACATCATGATCATGCATCTTGCCCGCTGGCTCTCAAAACTTTCCTCCCAAACAGAAGAGTCATCGAGAAGCCTGTCCATTTCCGAATCTCTCAAAAATCGCGGAAGAGGTTTACTCTTCTTCGGACCTTTTACATTATAAGCAGGATCCTTTTCTACTAATTTATGAGAGAGGGCAAAACGATAAAAGGAACGCAACGCACTCAGCCTCCTATTGATAGAGACGGCATTGTTTCCTTTATCCATCATACTCTCCATCCATCCTCGAATGACATCGGAGTCTATTCGCTCCCAAGAGAGTCGACCTTCCAAATTTTTGAAATACGCTTCAAAACCATAAAGATCATCTGCGTAGCTTTTCACTGTCAGTGGCGAACGATTCTGTTCACACTTCAAGTAGTCCAAAAATTTTTCTATCATCATCAAAACGTCCCTCACATCTTATATGTGTCGGTACGAATTTACAGAATTAAATTCAAACTACCAAATTTTTAACGAGTTTTATTCCTCGTTTGCACGCAACTTCTGTACGTAGATAGCGTGTTCCATCTTGAGACGCTTCAAAACAGAAGGCTTGTTGTACTGCTGACGAGCACGGAGCTCTTTTACAACACCTGTCTTTTCGAATTTTCTCTTGAACTTCTTGAGAGCTCTTTCGATGTTCTCGCCATCTTTTACTGGTACAATAATCATGTTTTTGATTTTAAAATTTAAATATTAAACATTTCACAGTGGCATTGTGCCACTAATTGCGGGTGCAAAATTACATCTTATTTTCCTTACTACCAAATATTTAGGAAAAAGTTTTCACACATACCAGTAGCCTAACAGAATTGACAGAATCAACCAGCCAGTGCAAAATCACAATAGTTGTGTACATTCAGACTAGTGCAAGAGAGAAAGGGGGAGTTGTCAAGGACTTCTTCACGTTTCTCTCTTGCTATGGAAACCATCTTATCTGCAAACTCTTGGAATATCTTGACTTCGCGTATTTCGGCGTAATGGACATTTGGTAGGCTGAAACCTCTCGTGTTTTAGTAATGGACATTTGGTAGGCTGGTAATTCCAGCCTACTTTTTTATATTCAGGAACCCATCTATGAACTTCTTTTTATTAACCTCCTTCATTCCATTATGATTACGCAATGCCCTTTTAAGTTGTGAGTTGAATCCTTCCAATAGATTTGTTGTATTGGGTATCTCTAATTCAGGATATTCTTCATACGTATAGAGCCATTTAAGGTGTGTCTTCACCGAACGCCTTGCACTTCTCAGCCTTCTATGTGTATAGGTTGTCTTGCCTGAGATTAGTAGAGTTCGTTCATCGAGGAACTCTTTCCATTCGTCACACCATTTATCAAAACCTGATGTGAATTCTTTTTTCCCGATAGAGAACATCCTTCTCATTAATGCCAGCAGCTCGATGCCTGCGGGCAAATGCGGATTGTTGGTAAGAAGCCTTCTGACTATCTGCAACTGGTGGAATTGACACATCTGTACAGGGCAGGATGTTACAGCTTGTAAAAGCCCAGCATGTCCATCACACACCACTGCCTTTATCCGAGTTCCACCCTCCTCAATGCGTCTGAGTCCCTCAAGGTATTCCTTGTTGGTCTCGTTCCTGACAAACCTACGATGAAGTATCCTGCCTGATGCGGCATCTTGAAAGAGCATCACACCAAAGGTCTTGGAGAAGTAGGTCGTGTCCAGTATTATTGTTGCAGATTCAGGATAGATGGGAGTAAAGCTGTCTGCCACTGAACTTAGCCTACGGCGTATGGTTCTTTCTGAACATTTGTGAAGAGTGGAAAGCTCAGAAATAGTTCGTTTCTCGGTCAGATAGTCACTCCATAAACACACATTGTCTATACGATGACCACTTTGAAATTGCCTGCCACAATCCCTACAAAAGTACATCTGGACATTACGACGATGACCATTCTTTTTAACATTTGAACTGTTACAGAATATACTGTTTTTTTTATTCATAAGCTTTCAAATGCTGCAAAGGTAATGAATAAAGGACATTTGAGAGGTTTCAGCCTACCAAATGTCCATTACGCCCGTATTTCATTAGTCTTGCTCAAATTGCTTCTACTGACACTCTTTCCAAAACCAAGATGGTGGAACACTGACTTGAATGGAGTGATGGTCACAATAAGGTCTCGT
>NZ_JRPT01000015.1:0-79425 GCF_000762865.1 Prevotella sp. S7 MS 2
TTATCATAAACACAAGATGTATAGGTATGAACTACATCTTGCTGATAATACCTAATTGTGTACCCTCGATAAAATTCACAATATTCTGAATTTCAATGCTATCGGGCACTTGTTCCTTCACTTGAAGCACTGCATCGAACACGCTTGTCTGCCCATGGAACACCAGTCGATAAGCATTAGCAATATGCTTCTGTATCTTTTCGTCGACACCATCTTGGGTCAACATCACATCGTTGATACCCGTATAAGACACCGGACGACCACCTGCTATAATATAAGGTGGTATATCTTTGGAGAAAGTAGTGCCGGCTTGAATCATCGCACGGTCGCCTACGCGGGTCTTACTATTCTCAATGACGCTGCTTGAGAAGATTACTCCGTTCCCGATTTCGCAATCTCCGGCTATCTTGGTACCGTATCCGAACACACACTGATTACCCACCTTGGTGTCATGAGAGATATGGGTTCCTTCCATCAGGAAGTTATCATTACCTATCACCGTGGTACATCCGCGGTGTGTGGCACGGTTGATAACCACGTTCTCACGAATAATATTATTGTCGCCGATGATGAGTCGAGAATACTCCCCGGTAAATTCAAAATCCTGAGGGAGCGCACCTAACACCGTGCACTGATGTACCTTGTTGTGGCTACCCATGCGAGTACCGTTGAGAATGCTCACAAATGGGAAGATTACACAGTTGTCGCCAATCTCCACATCGTCCTCGATGAAAACGAAAGGATATATAGTACAGTTGTCTCCTATCTTTGCTTTGGGAGAAACTTCTGCTTTAGGACTTATTTGACTTGCCATCTTTTCTTGTTTTAAAATTCGACAATTACTTGGCTCCACCGCCCAGTGCATAATATAGATTAACCACAGCCTGCATCTTGGAGAAGTCGTCTTGCACCTTGGAAAGTTCTGCATTGAGCAGGCTCTGCTGGGCACTAATGACCTCCAAATAGGTGCTGTTGGATTGCGACATCAACAGTTTGGTATCGACAACGTTCTGCTTCAGCGTAGCCACCTGCTTTTCCTCGATACGGCTTTTAGACGCCGAAGCGTTGTAAAGTATCAGGGCGTTACTCACTTCACTGCCCGCACTCAAAAGCGACTGTTGCCATGTGTTGTAGGCAGCTTGGTACTGGTCTTTCGCTACACGGAGTCCGGCAATGAGTTGTCCACGCTGGAAAATAGGCTGTACAAGACTACCTACCGCACTCAACAAGAACTTACCGGGATTCACGATACCCATGCCACCACTGTTGGTAAAGGCACCTGTGGGCGAAATTGTGAGGTTGGGATAGAAGCGACTACGCGCATTCTCCACACCATAGAAGCACTGTGCCAAATTCATCTCGGCAGCATGAACATCTGCGCGATTGTTCAATAGTTGGAGAGAGATACCTGTTGAAAAGTTGTCGGGAAGGCTCTGATCTGCCAATTTACCACGGACAATGGTCTGAGCCGGCTGACCTAGCAAGAGAGAAAGCGAGTTCTCGGCCTCACGAATATTACGTAGAAGGTCGGCCTTCTGTGCCATGACAGAGTAGTAACTGGCTTCGGCACTCTGTACTCCGGTAGAACGTACGCGGCCAAGTTCCTTCTGTATCTTCATCACATCCCATGTATCTTTGGTCAACTTCTCCATGTTGGTGATGATATTCACTTCTTCGTCGAGCATCAACAGGGTGTAATAAAGGTTGGCAATATTGGCTATCAGCTTGGTCTTCACCGCCACTTGATAGTCTTTAGTGCCTATCAAAGCCATCTGCGCACTACGCTTGGATGACAACAAATTGCCAAAGAGATCGACTGTCCAACTGGCTGAAATGGGTAACGAATAGGTCTTCGTAGCCTTATTTCCATCCCATGAAGCGATAGTTCCATTGGGAGCAAAGGTGAAAGAAGGCAAGAATGCCAACTTTGCAGCCTTGAGTTGAGCCTCAGCCATATCAACATTGAGGGCAGCATTGAGCAAATTGGTGTTGTTAGTCAACCCTTTTTCGATGAGAACACGCAACTGTGGGTCGGTAAACACACTGCGCCAAGGCAGATTACCAAAGCTCGCCGTGTCGCGAACTGCCAACGTATCGGTGACGGAAACAGTGTCCCTCACCAGTCCCTGCGTGTTGATAACAGGTCGTTCGTATTTTCCGTATAGGCTCTTACAGCCTGTCAAAGACACGACTGCAAGGCCTAATATGATTAAACTCTTTATTTTCATCATTTACTTTTCTTCTACTTTATATTCAATAGGGCGTCGAGCATATTGCTGCAACTCAGTAGCAACTTCGGGATTGTTCTCGTCTTCGAAGACAATAGGCTTGAACTTCTCTTGCAAATATTCAAAGATAACGAACAAAGCCGGTACTACAAAGATCTGAATCATCATACCAATGAGCATACCACCAACGGCTGCTGCACCTAGAGTCTGGTTACCATTCTTGCCTACACCGCTTGCAAACATCATCGGTAACAGACCAATGACCATGGCAAAACCGGTCATCAAGATAGGACGAAGACGCGAAGAAGCACCCAAAATAGCGGCATACTTGATAGCCATACCGGTACGACGACGCTGCAAAGCGAACTCTACTATCAAGATAGCGTTCTTAGCTAGCAGACCAATAAGCATAATCAGCGAAATCTGCATGTAGATATCGTTGCTGTGACCAAACAAGTTGGTGAAGATAAATGCACCTGCCAAACCGAAAGGTAACGACAAGATAACCGACAACGGAAGCAAATAACTCTCGTATTGAGCCGACAAAATCAAGTAAACGAACACAATACACAGCACAAAGATGATGGCTGTGGTATTGCTAGACTCCTGCTCCGAACGGGTCAAACCGGAGAAATCGTAACCGTAACCGGTCGGTAAATTCTGCTGAGCAACTTCTTGTACGGCCTTGATAGCATCTCCTGAAGAATAACCATCGGCCGGTGTTGCATTGATATTGATACTTGTAAACAGGTTGAAACGGTTCACATTAGACGGTCCATAGACACGCTTCAGTGTGCAATATTCACTGATAGGAGCCATTCCGGCAGCCGTACGTACATAGATATTCGTTAAGTCTCCGGGGCGCATACGGCTTGCAACGTCACCTTGGATCATCACGCGGAAGAGCTTACCATAGCTGTTAAAGTTAGAAGCATAGAGTCCGCCGTAGTATCCTTGCAACGTAGAAAGAACCACTCTTGGACTGATTCCGCTCTGTTTACATTTGGCTACGTCCACATCTACCATATATTGTGGGTAGTTAGGATTGTACGATGTCATCGCATTTGAAATCTCCGGACGCTTGTTCAGTTCCTTTAAGAAGTCCTGAGTAACGCTGAAGAACTTGTTCAAATCGCCACCCGTCTTATCCTGCATAGAGAATGTTAGACCGTTGGTAGCCGAAAAACCGGGAATCATAGGAGGTCCAAAAGCTAGAATCTGCGCTCCTTTGATAGAGGCAATCTGCTTGTATATCATACCAAGGACAGACGTATTAGCCATTGGATTGACGAAGAATCGCATGATACCATCACCCTGCCACAAGCCGGAGAGTTTATAGAAGAATCCGCTGGGGCGCTCGTCGAAAGGCTTCAACTTGATAATAAAGGTGGCTTGGTCGGAACCTTGACCGGCAATAAAGTTATAACCGACGATTTGTTCACGGCTTTGGATAGCTGGATTGCTTGCCAACATGGCATCCACACGGTCGGTAACCTTCTGCGTTTCGGCCTGACTGGTAGCAGGAGGAAGCGAGATGGTGACGAACAATGTACCTGTATCTTCATCCGGAACAAGCCCGGTCTTGGTCACACCCATTGAGATGACCAACAATACAATACCCACAACAACGGTAGATATTGTCACAATACGATGACCAATGATATTCTCTACGCCCTTACGATACTTCACGAGCATCTTGTCAAAGGCTGTATTGAAAGCAGTATGAAAACGGTCTATGCGACTCATCTTGCGCTCATGGCCGTCTTTGTCGTGCGGTTTCAAGAACATAGCACAAAGAGCCGGAGACAGCGTCAAGGCATTAATAGCCGAGATAACGATACTTACAGCCATCGTAACACCAAACTCTCGATAGAATGTACCGCTCGTTCCGCTGATGAACGACACCGGAACGAACACCGAAGCCATAACAAGCGTAATAGAAATAATAGCACCTGAAATCTCATTCATGGCGTCAATAGAAGCCGTCTTTGCACTCTTATAACCCAAATCTAGCTTGGCATGCACCGCTTCCACCACCACTATGGCGTCGTCCACTACAATAGCGATGGCCAAAAGTAGCGCAGATAACGTAAGCAAGTTGATGGAGAAACCGAATATCCAAAGGAAAAGGAAGGTACCAATCAATGATACCGGCACGGCAATCAACGGAATCAACGTCGAACGGAAGTCTTGTAAGAAGATGTAAACCACGAAGAACACCAGCACGAAGGTGATAATTAATGTCATTACAACTTCTTCGATAGAGGCATAGAGAAACTCTGTTACATCATAGTCTATCTTGTATTCCAGTCCGGGAGGGAAGTTTTTGGCTTGTTCTTCAAGCACCTGCTTCACACCTTTGGCAATATCATTAGCGTTAGAACCGGCTATCTGCTGTACCATACCCATCACAGAGGGCTGGTTGTTGTTCTTCTGTCCAACAGCATAATTTAGTCCGCCAAGCTCTATCTTAGCCACATCGCGCAGGTGAAGTGTCTGTCCTGTCGACGAATTACTGATGAGAATATTGCCATATTCGGTCGGTGTCTTCAATCTACCTTTATAGCGCATCACGTATTCGAAGCTGGCATTGCTCTGCTCACCAAACTTACCGGGAGCGGCTTCGATATTCTGTTCGGCCAAAGATGCAGCTATATCAGATGGTATCAAACCATACTGTTTCATCTTATCAGGCTGCAACCAAATACGCATAGAGTAGGTCTTGGTACTGAAAGTCTGCACATCGCCCACCCCGGATACACGCTTCAAGGCCGGAATAATATTAATGTTGTTATAGTTGGTCACGAATTTGGCGTCGTAATGACCATCTTCTGTCGTGATACTATACATGATGACGTTACTCGTCTGACGCTTTGAAGTAGTCACACCCACCTGTGTTACCTCGGCAGGTAGCAACGCTTGCGCCTGCTGTACACGGTTCTGTACATTCACGGCAGCCATGTTCGGGTCGGTACCTTGTTTGAAGTACACCGTAATCATGGCCATACCATCATTCGTTGCCGACGATGTCATGTAGGTCATGTTCTCTACTCCGTTGATACTTTCCTCCAAAGGAGTGACCACGGAGTTCAATACCGTCTGCGCATCTGCACCCGTATAAACCGTCGATACGGATATAGTAGGTGGCGCAATGTCCGGATACTGCTCAACAGGTAGCGATATTAAGCCTATCAATCCCAACAAAACGAGGAAGACTGATACCACCGTTGACAGTACAGGACGTTCAATAAATCTTGAAAATGTCATAATAAACAGTTATTTTCAACAATCTTTTTCTCTACTTTTTACCCTTCATGGTATCAATAAAACCCTTTGCCGAGCCTTGATTGGCTGCCATCTTGGTTGCCTTTTCTAGGTTTGCTTCATACTGAGCTTCGGATATTGGCTCTATCTTCATACCGTCGGTCAACGACGTCAAACCCTTGGTTACGATGCGGTCGCCCACCTTCAAACCGGTCAAAACCACATAATTACGCCCATCATTCTGTGGATCGACAGTGATTTCCGTATACTTCACCTTACCGTCTGAGCCTACCGTATAAACAAATACTTTATCTTGTATCTCCGTAGTTGCACTTTGTGGTATCACAATAGCATTACTATGAATGTTTGGAACAATGATAGAACCGGCGCCACCACTCTTCAATACATGGTCGGGATTGTCGAAACGAGCGATCATAGAAAGCGAACCGGTACTTTGATCAATCACTCCGCTCACTTTCGTCACCTTTCCCGGACGGTCGTAGATAGTTCCGTCGGCCAGCTGTAGCTTCACTGCCGGGTAGTCACTAATAGCAGCATGCACGCCACCGGCCTTCTTTGAGAGCTCCAACATATCCTTTTCGGTCATCGAGAAGTATACTTCCATGGTACTCGTATTAGACACTGTGGTCAACGCATCGGGGCTGGATGCACTTACCAATGCACCTACTTTATAAGGAATATCGCCTACTACACCGTTAGCCGGGCTCTTCACATAGCAGTAACTCAGCATCTCTCTAGCCGAAGCCAAGGATGCCTCGGCCTGTGCCAAAGACGCATGTGCACTCTCATAGGAGTTCTTTGCCGACTGCAACTCATACGAACCGATGACATTGCTACTAAAAAGTTTCTGGCTATTGTCGTAAGTCAACTTAGCCGTATTCATCCCTGAGCGAGCTGTATTCACAGCAGCTTGAGCCTGACGGACAGCTGCTTGATAGGTCTCATTGTCTATAACAAACAACAATTGACCGGCTTTTACAGCCTGACCTTGTTGTACACAAACCTTCGTAATGAATCCCGAAACCTTTGGACGTATCTCCACATCCTGCACACCTTTGATAGTTGCTGGATAAGTAGTTTGCATCTCTGCACTCTGAGAACCAATGGTTACTACCGGATAATGGTTATCGGTTGGCAACTGATTGCGCTTGTTGCCACATGAAGCTATCAAGAGCCCAACGGCTCCGACAAACAAATAAGTCTTAATCTTCATACCTTAAATACTATATATAATTATTATTTCTATCTCATATCATGTAGTCTGACGCGCAACATGCCTCTATCAGCTATCTTATGACGTATTAATCTAAAAACTTATATCGCTATAAAAGTTTGGCGACACAAAAGTACAAATTCTTTGCAAACTTTAGTCTGCAATCAGGTTTTATTTAACAAAGATTATAAGGGAAACTTATATTCTGAATACGATCAAACGGTCAGTCCCATAGAGGCAGCCTTCTTACGCAGCAACTCCAACAAAGGCTCACGCTCGTTAGGCACCTTATTGTCCAGTACAGCGTCTTTCAACGCTTGCTTCAATGCCCCAACTTCTCGCGAAGGACGCAGATGGAACATCTCCATAATCTCGTTACCATCTATCACCGGTTGCAACAATCGCTTGTAATCACGCTCCTGTAAGTCGACCAACTTCTCACGTACAATACGGAAATTGTCGAGGAATCGCTGCTTGCGCTGCTGGTTTTTGCTCGTAATATCAGCTTCACAAAGGGTCATCAGCGAGTCTATATCGTCTCCGGCATCGTTCATCAAGCGACGTACAGCACTGTCGGTCACCTCGTCATCGGCTATGGCTATGGGGCGCATGTGCAAGTCTACCATCTTTTCTACGAACTTCATCTTCGCATCCATCGGCAATTTCATTCGACGAAAAATGGTAGGTATCATCTTCGCTCCTATATAATTATGGTTATGGAACGTCCATCCGGCCACGTTATCCCATCGTTTACTGCGCGGTTTACCTACGTCATGGAATAGCGCCGACCACCGTAACCACAGGTTATCAGTATGTTTACAGATATTATCGAGCACTTCCAACGTGTGATAGAAATTGTTCTTATGAGCACGACCATTGCGTACATCCACCACATCCATGGCTGCTAATTCTGGCAAAATAAGCTTCAACAGTCCGCAACGATGCAAGTCGACGAAGCCTTTACTGGGCGTCTTCGTCATCATGATTTTGTTCATCTCATCAGCAATGCGTTCACCGCTGATAATCTTAATGCGATCGGCATTGCGCTCCAACGCCTCAAACGTCTCATCTTCGATAAAAAAATTAAGCTGTGTGGCGAATCGAATACAGCGCATCATGCGCAAGGGGTCATCCGAAAACGTAATATCCGGGTCGAGCGGCGTGCGGATTATGCCATCTTCCATATCCAAAAGTCCATCGAAAGGATCTACCAATTCGCCAAATCTATCAGCATTCAGACACACGGCCATAGCATTGATGGTGAAGTCGCGACGGTTCTGATCGTCTTCCAACGTACCGTCCTCCACCACCGGTTTGCGCGAGTCGTGGCTATAACTTTCCTTTCGTGCCCCCACAAACTCCACTTCCATGTCGCGGAATTTTACCTGTGCCGTACCGAAATTACGGAACACCGAGAGATGAGCTTTCCTGCCCAACTGCTTCTTCAAGGCGTCAGCCACCTGTATACCACTGCCCACGACCACCACATCAATATCATTTGATGGGCGCTCTAAAAACAAATCGCGCACGTATCCGCCCACCACATAACACTCCATGTGGAGAGAATCGGCTGCTAACGAAATTTGATGGAATATATCTTGATCGAGTAATTGAGCCAAATCGGCATCAGTAAGATTCCTCATTCTTATATTTTAGTCTTATTGGGATGCAAAGTTACTATTTTTTTTCTAATTCATCTAACTTTCTACCCATCTCTTCTCGGCCGTAAGCAATGATTTCCTCGGCCTTGTCATAATCGAATAAACTGTAGCGGCACATGGGTAATTGGACATACAAATCGGGCGGCGTGAGTCGCAAAGCCATCTGAGTATTATTCTGAATCGTCAGCCGTGCCACCCGCAAAGCCATATTAAA
Source organism: Prevotella sp. S7 MS 2 (assembly GCF_000762865.1). NCBI lineage: Bacteria > Pseudomonadati > Bacteroidota > Bacteroidia > Bacteroidales > Prevotellaceae > Prevotella > Prevotella sp. S7 MS 2. The sequence continues at coordinate 8,602 of NZ_JRPT01000015.1, forward strand.
ATAGTTCTCAGAGAATTTTATCTTATTGAAAGGAAAGTGCGAACGGATTGCAAATTCTAAAGAACTATGCCGTTCGCACTGCGGTTTTAGATAACAAACATACGGTTCATCATCGGGCGCACTGACGTTAACAGCCACTAATAAATCACCCTCTTGGCGCATCACGCGGTCGAGCGGCAACGTATTATGTACACTGCCATCTACCAATACACGCTCTCCATCTATCACCGGACTAAAGAATCCGGGAATGGAAATAGATGCACGGATAGCTTGGAGCAGCGAGCCTTCGTTAAAAACCATTTCTCGTCCCGACACTATATCGCTTGCCACACAACAGAACTTAATCGGTAAATCTTCTATTTTACGATCGCCTACCAACGCTTCCAACGCCATCATCAGTTTCTCACCGGTCGCCACATGATCCAACCCCAGCGAGATACCCATGAGCGAAAGGATACGTCTGCGATCCAAGTTGGTAAGTTCTTGTCGCAGAGCATCCAACTGTCCGGCCGCCCAAAGACCACCTATAAGTGCCCCTATCGATGTTCCTGCTATTGATGTAATGGTATATCCGCGACTCACCAACTCGTCTATTGCTCCAATATGAGCCAATCCACGAGCTCCACCACCCGATAAGACCAATGCCACTCGGCGCTCGTCGGACCGGCACGAGAACCATTTCCTTATACGATTCAATATCTTCATGCTAGTAGTCCTTCCTGTTTCATCATTACAAAAATAATGAAAAAGATGCTTGATACCGCCTTTTTACAGCTAATAATACATAAAAGGGAGGTAAGGAACTGGGATTTCACATATCCAAATTTCCGATAATTACCGCCAAGCACACATACAGGTAGCTACACATAAGCATTGTAGGGACGCGACATGTCGCGTCCGCAGCCAAATAACACCAATGTTTACACCCCACCATTATCCACATCTCATCTCGAAATCATATCAAAATAGAATTTCATCATTGTCTACTTGTCAACGCATCATTTTGTCTACTACCCAACTGCAAGAGCAAGGCAACAATGCTGCCAAGCCGTTTCAGCATCGCTGAGTCATCCCAACAGCGATGCTGACTCAACTTAGCAGCAATCCAAGAGCATTCCCATTACCAGTCGAATCCTTCCTCATAAGCATCGAAAAGATGCTCCGTATCGAGTCGATAACGTTTAAACACCTCCATAACAGCATTTTGGGCAGATGGAGAAATTAGTTTTTCACCCTTTCGGCAATAATAGAATTGCCGGTAGGAAGAGAAGCAATCCATTACCGCTCTACGCACTTCGGGATAGATTTTTCGAGGTACATTGTCGAAAATGTGCAACATACCACGAGCCAACTGTTGCTTCTGCGCCGAGCGATAATACGTGCATGGCGTTCCACTTAAGCCATCGGCAAGTGCATAGGGATTTAACATGTGCATGTAAGTTTGCTTCTCATCCACGTTCGCAGCAAACATCTTGCTCCGCAGGCAAGACGCGCTCAAGGCGCATTTGCCCTCGGTGAGCATGCAAACAACATAGTCTGCCGGTCTTTGATTTGTTGTAGTTTTCATATCATTTGTTTATTAGTCGATGCAAAGTTAACCTCTTTGCACACCTATTGCAACCCCTTGCTGCATACAATGTGCGATACATGAAAGAGACGTTTTGAATATTAAATCACACCATATATCGTTTTTACAAATAATAAATTTATCTTTGCAAAGAAAGAACATATACACTTGAAAGCCGCAATATCATGGATTGGAAGAAAAAAGCCATAACATTATTAGAAGACAGTTTATATCCTATTCCAACGGAATTGAATGAACTTGATTGGAAATGCGCTTTGTCTACAAAAACAGAAAGACTTGCTGAACACCTTTGTGCTTTCTCTAATTACAAAGGAGGAGGGATATTGGTATTTGGAATCAATAATGATGGAAGTTTTACGCCACTCACTAAAACAGATATTGACAACATTATCCAGAAATTAGGAAATATTGCACACAACAATCTGTCATCGTCTATTAGTATAGAACATGCAGTCTTAACTTATCAAGAACACTCTATGCTATTCATTTATATCCCTGAGCAATCAGATAAGCCCATCCACAAAAAGGGGTCAAATATGTTTGATGCATATACACGTTCAGCAGGTTCAACCATCAAGATGTCGAGGTCACAAATCAAATCCCTCATAGCAGACTCACAAGGAACTCCGTTTGAGAAAAGACATGCAAAGCAAAATCTGACAGTAAAGCAAGTCCTCACCCTGCTCAACTATAGGAAATTGTATCAGATTTTGGACAAAACAATCCCAAACAACACGCAGATTGTGATGGAATTACTTGTAACCTTAGGGTATTGTACAGAATCTCTAGACGCAGGAAAGTGGGATATCACTAATCTTGGAGCTTTGCTATTCGCCAATGATATAAAAGACTTTGAAGAGCTTAGTAGCCATTCGGTAATTGTGAGGATATACGAGGGCAATAACAATTTAAAACTACTTCATGAGCAAATCGGAACATATGGATATGCTATTGGCTTCGATGGATTAATTGACTATGTAATGAAGCACTCCTCCACAGAGAACATAAAAGTGGCTCGAATACTGCAACCGACATATCCACTGATAGCCATTAGGGAGTTTATTGCCAATGCGTTGGTCCATCAAGATTTCTCTATACCGGGCATGGCTGTAACTATTGAAATATTTAAAGACAGAATTGTAATAACAAATCCGGGGTCCCCACTTGGAGATATTAATCGATTAATAGATATGCCTCCACTATCCCGAAATGAACAACTCGCCCAAGCGATGTTCTTCCTGAGATATTGCGAGCGTCGCGGAAGTGGTATAGACCGTGCCGTTGAAGCCATAGAACAGATGCTTCTACCTGCTGTTAAATTCACAAAAAACGCACTATACACACGCATATTCCTCTATCCTAGAAAGAGAATATCAGATATGACCAAGCAAGAGAAGGTTATGGCGTGCTATCAGCATGCCTGTCTCTCATACGAATCAAACAATCCTATCAACAACTTATCAGTAAGAGAAAGATTTGGATTGGATAAGAATAAATCTGCCGTAGCATCACGTATCATATCAGATACATTAGAAGCGCACTTGATAAAAGTATCAGACGAAAGTATAACTTCTAAAAAATATGCCACATATGTTCCATATTATGTTTAAGTTCTTATTTGCAAAACAAATCAAATAACACCATAATCTACTGATTATCAGAGTATTCTTATTTGCAAAGTAAATCATATCAGTACTTTTACACACAAGAATCGAGTCCTACTATCTCACATTTTGGATATATTTCTAATATTTATTATCTTTGCCAATAACATCATTCAACGAAAATCAACGTCTCACAATGGACATAGAAGAAGCACGATTGGTCGCGCTACAACACAAAGGAGTGACAGAAGAATTGTTTGCCGAACGATGGATTTCGTTCCGCATCGAGGGTAAATGGTTCATGCTGATAGAACTGGATACACCCGAACCACGCATTGCCGTTAAACTAAAGCCGGAACACGGACAGGAGTTGCGCGAACAATACGATGGTGTCAAACCGGTGTATCACATGAACAAGAAACATTGGAACGACCTCTATCTAGACCTATTACCCCCCGAATTGGTGACCGATTGTATCGCCGAATCTTACCAATTGGTAGTTCATTCGCTACCCAAAAAGATAAGAATGGAACTAGAGAAAAATTAGCGCGTAGGCGAATAGATTACATTATCAAGTGCGCACGTACCCTCCTGATTGGTCAAGACAAAGGTAAACATCCACTTAGCAAGGCGAGTGGCAGAAGTAGCCTCAAATCCGTTATTGGGCAACTTGATGAGTATCTTGTTCCAACCCTTGTTGAGCAAAATGCCAATAGGCTTCCGAGCACTGAAATTCTCATTGAGTAACGGACGTTCATTCGTACGTCCGGTGTAGGTATTCTGCCATGTAGGTGGGATTATCTCCGCATCGTTCACCCAAATACGACTCTCTCTATAATCCCATTTACCCTGTCGTGGCGCTACATCAGCCTCACTACGACCGTAATTGTAGAACTCTATCTGTGCACCAGCCATCTGCTTCACGGGCGAATAAACATAGGTATAGGCGTACGCGGTAGTATTGGATTGCGGATGTTCAAAGAATCCGGGCACCGTCTTCTCTCCCCAATAATGTCGCAAAAACACCGTAGCGCCCAGCGCAGAATGCGTACCATAAACCTTTCCTTGATAAGTATAAGAAGATTTCAGTTCTTCGGTCTCCGGTGGAAACTTCATTGTTAAATCACCATTATTAGGAAAAGCGTCGGTAATAAGCCATTTCACGTTAGTTTGTTTCACATAGTTGATAGGCTTACCTTGTAGAAAATGCGCCTTATGATAAAGGAACCGACGTTCCCAATCGAAGAAATCGGTGTCGGCAACAGACAGTCTTACCCCTTTGTTTGTGAAATAACCTTTTCCTCCACCAAGCCATCCACGCTCGGCAGCAGCCAACATAGAGGCATAAAAATTGTTCTGCGTAATGATAGATTCATAGCTAGGCATCAGCCTATCGTTCCACATCCCCATGATAACACCGGCATACTGTGCACTCCCCTCCCGTTGTTCGGCAATAGTAGAACCATAAAGCAAGGCTAAATCGGCATACGTATCGAAGTGATTAATGTAGTGATAACGAGAGTCAATGGCCGGTACGCCGGGAGTAGGTCGGCCTCGCCCACTCCACATCTGTGTCATATTGAGCACCGACTTATCCCCCACACCGGGACTCCATGCCATTACTTTGCGACCAAGCGACTTGAGATGGGCTACGATTTCACTTACAAAGGTGTTCAAATCCAATGCATGTTGCCCGGCCAGAGGCTTATCGGCAACACGATATTCGTCTGTTCCTATGTGCATCCATGGGGTACCACTGAAAGTCTCGGAAGCCTCTGTTAGCAGATTCTTCAATTCATTCAGTCCCTCCACCGTGACCATACTATGCCCCATAGCACGACGAAAGGCCTCGCTATGACCGGGCATATCAAGTTCGGGAATAACCGTGATACCATAAGAAGATGCCAAGGTAACAAGTTCACGAACTTGTGCCTTGGTATAATATTGACCGGGAAACCGCGTAAAACTAGAATCGGCATTCAACTGAGGATAAATATCGCTCTGCAATCGCCAACCTTGATTATCGGTGAGATGCCACTGGAATACGTTCACTTTGTAGCGAGCCAAGGCCACAACCTCTTCTTTAAGTCGCTCGAAAGGGATATAACTGCGCCCGATATCATGCATGTAACCCCGCACTCGAAAGGCAGCCCAGTCTGTAATATCGCAACCGGCTATAGACCCACGACGTCCTTCGGCCAACTGACGGAGCGTCTGTGCTGCACGCAAAGCACCCAAACGAGTCGCAGCCTCTATCATTATCGTATTCAGATTGACCGTCAAATGATAAGCTTCTTCTTGGAATCGAGCACCACGAACCGATGCGACCATCCGCACAACAATGGTAGCATGAGCCTTAGCAACAACCTTTCCACCACCTTCAACGACCAACTCGGACAACTCTGCTGCCACACGCGGTCCACCAACGATAGCCACACTATCGGGCATCACGATGGATATAGAGCGATGAAGCGAGAATTGTCCCCTCACCCTTTGCAGTGAATGAGGGGTTGGCATGAGATGGATGATGTCGGCAGAAACCGACAACGGCAAGAATATTGTAAGCAATAGCAACTTCAAGAAAATTCGATGTATCAGGTATTTCATGACAACTCATTTGGATTAGACGGTCACAAAGTTAAAGAAAAATGAGAAAATGGAAAAGTATAGTAGGCTTTTTTGCTATTGAAAGAAAAATGCGTATATTTGTCATCTAACTAATAGACCGGAGATGAAGAAGCAACTCAATATACTATTGATTATCACAATATGGTTGGTTTCGTGTGCACCAACCGAAGATGAAAAGGCGGCTGCGCTGGTACAGTCGATAGATTCCCTGTATGCACAAGGTAAGTATGCCGATGTACTCGACTCCATTGAGTCGTTACGCAGAACTTATCCTATGGCTATTGAGTCGCGCAAACATGCTCTCAAAGTTTGGCAAGAAGCTTCATTGAAGCTTGCCCAAACCGAAATCGCCCAAACCGACTCAGCCCTACAAGCCACCATTGCCCTCGTCCAAACCTCTGCTACCATTGCCGAACGCAACAAATTAGGCGTCAAGCGTGATTCACTACAAGCCCGCTACGAAGCTATGTGCGGTGTCGTACGAATGATTCGGATAAAACAAAGGGCTGAGAAATAGAAACTTTCAAGGAAGTTATTGGAAACAACCGAAGCAATCCGAAATTATCAGAAGTCCCTAATCAGAACCATTTGATTGAACATGTACACACCACCGTTCACCATCACAGCAAAGATAGTCAACCAAATAGCTGACATATCAGCCCAAATTGAGCGATATGCCATTAGGCTGGAGCAAAACGATAGCCTACATTTGCGTAAGGCAAATCGTATAAAGATAATTCACAGTTCGCTAGCTATTGAGGGCAACACCCTTTCAGAGAACGAAGTAAAAGACATTGTTGAGGGTAAAACGGTGGTGGCTCCCCTCCGACAAATACAAGAAGTGAAGAACGCTTTGGCTACATATGAGTTACTTGATCAATTAAATCCATTCGAAGTCAATGATTTGTTACGTACTCACAGCACGATGATGATGGCATAGACTGATGATGCTGGACACTTCCGACGAGGCTGTGTAGGAGTTTTTTTCAGAACAGGGCGTTGTGTACATTGCCCCACCTGCCGATAGAGTTCCATACCTAATAAACGATCTTTTTGCTTGGTTAAAAACCGCTCAAGACCATCTACTCATCCGTTCCTGCGTATTTCACTACGAATTTGAGTTTATCCATCCTTTTAGTGATGGCAATGGACGAACTGGTAGATTGTGGCAATCGCTCATACTATCAAAATCACATCCCCTCTTTGCTCATCTACCTGTGGAGAATATCGTTTATTCCAACCAAGAACAGTACTATAAAGCTATAGCAACAGCCAATGATAATGCCAACAGCACACCTTTCATTGAATTTATGCTTGATGAAATCTTGAAAACATTAAAGTCTCATCAAGGACAACCTATTGATAAGAGTAGGGAACAAAGAAAATACATCAACGAGGAATTTGAAGCTAGATTTGGCAAAAAGTTCGGTGTAAAGTTCGGTGTAAAGTTCGGTGTAAACGAAAAACAGACGCTTCTTCTCATTGCCAAAAACTCTATATTAACAAGTTCGGAAATAGCCCAACAAATAGGAATAAGCCAACGTGCTATAGAGAAACATCTACAAAAATTCCGTCAACTCGGCATCATTGAACACGTAGGTAGTGACAAAACCGGACGATGGAAAGTCAAATCCATAGAATAACAAAACCATCTCTTGCACTAAACGCAATAAGAAAACACCCCCATCTACCAACTTTCAACAGGCTATAACATAATCAACTCTTCTTGACTCCCAAACTTTCTCACTTGAAAGTTTGACACCTTATATATTAATTATTTGCTTTTCTCGGTGGAATTCATTAAATTTGCAGGCGAAAATTTTAGGATTCATGAGTCATTCCAACACGGAAGAACAGTTCAAGAACATCATGCGCGAATGCCGCACACTGTTCGAAAAGAAGCTACATGACTATGGAGCTTCATGGCGTATATTGCGTCCATCCTCTCTCACCGACCAACTTTTTATCAAAGCCAAGCGCATTCGCTCGCTTGAAATCAAGAAAGAATCACGCGTAGGCGATGGTATCAGGACGGAATTTGTGGCACTTATCAACTATGGTATCATCGGTTTAATACAGTTGGAAAAAGGATTTGCCGATTCCATTGATATGACACCAACAGACGCTTTGGCTCTCTATGACCGACATGCAGAGGAAGCTTTGAATCTCATGTTGAAGAAGAACCACGACTACGACGAAGCTTGGAGAGACATGCGCACTAGCAGTTACACCGACTTCATACTGACAAAGATAGAACGTGTCAAAGAGATTGAGGACATAGGAGGCGAAACTCTCGTGTCGGAAGGTATTGATGCCAACTACATGGACATCATCAATTACGCTGTATTTGGAGCCATCAAATTAGCGGAATAAGCAGAAGAAGTGGACAGACTGAAAACCATCCTCACCAACCTATGTAGATTGCTGCTTGCATTTACATTTATCTTTTCGGGTTATGTGAAAGCCATTGACCCCATCGGCACCCAATATAAGATACAAGATTACCTAAGTGCGATAGGATTGGTGGACGTATTGCCAGACTGGTTGACACTCTTCACATCGGTAGGATTAGCGGCATTGGAGTTCTCATTGGGCATTTTCATGCTGTTCGCTATTCGTCGTCGCGTCATCTCTAAGATTGTTATACTGTTCATGAGTATCATGACAGTTATTACAATATGGATAGTTGTGACCGACCCGATAAAAGATTGCGGTTGCTTCGGCGACGCCATCATCCTGTCGAACACACAAACATTGCTCAAAAATATAGTGCTGTTGGCTGCAGCCATCATTATAGCGATATGGCCATTGCGCCAAATGCGATTCATCTCGAAGAGCAATCAGTGGATTGTCATCAACTATACGGTGCTGTTTATTATTATCTCAAGTGGGTATAGTCTTTACGATTTACCCCAATTCGACTTCCGCCCTTATCATGTAGGAGCTAACATTCTGAAAGGAATGGAGATTCCGCAAGGAGCCAAGCAACCGAAATTTGAGACAACATTCCTGCTTCAGAAGAATGGAAAGACGCGTGAGTTCACACTTGACAACTATCCTGATTCAACGTGGACGTTCGTGGATAGCAAAACGGTACAAACAGAGAAAGGCTATATTCCACCCATCCACGACTTCTCCATCCAGCTCAATAGCACGGGCGAAGATATTACCCGACAGGTTCTTACCAACAAAGGTTACACCTTCCTACTTATATCTCCCCATTTGGAAGTGGCTGACGATGGGAATTTCGGAGACATAAATCAGGTTTACGAATATGCTCAAAACTATGGTATACCATTCTATGGACTGACCGCAAGCGACAGTATAGCCATCAGCCATTGGGAAGATATGACCGGAGCTGAGTATCCGTTCTGTACTACAGACGAAACTACGTTGAAAACCATCATCCGTAGTAATCCGGGATTGGTACTTATTAAGGATGGTACTATCATCCGAAAGTGGAGCCACAACAGGCTGCCTAAGGATGAGGAACTGAAGAAACCACTCGCTCAAACCGAAATTGGCAAGATGTCGGACAATACGATTGCCGGTGACATATTGAAGATCATACTCTGTTTTGTGCTGCCACTGACACTCTTGACCTTGGCCGATCGCCTTTGGGCTTGGAGTAGATGGGTGAGAACAAAAGAACTGAAAGAAAAGAAACATATTGTTCAACTCTTTAATAAAAAGAATAGTAAAATGAGAAAGAAAATTGTAGCAGGCAACTGGAAAATGAACATGAACCTGCAAGACGGCGTAGCCTTGGCTAAAGAACTCAACGAAGCTTTGGCAGCAGACAAGCCAAACTGTGATGTTGTTATCTGTACTCCATTTATCCACTTGGCTACCGTAGCCGGCATTTTGGACAGCAATACCATCGGACTTGGTGCAGAAAACTGCGCTGACAAGGAAAAGGGAGCTTTCACTGGTGAGGTTTCTGCTGAGATGGTAAAGAGTACCGGTGCTCAATATGTAATCCTTGGCCACTCTGAGCGTCGTCAATATTACAATGAAACTCCGGAGATCTTGAAGGAGAAAGTATTGTTGGCACTGAAGAACGGTTTGAAGGTTATCTTCTGTATCGGTGAGACTTTGGAAGAGCGCGAAGCTAATAAGCAGAACGAAGTAGTAAAGGCTGAACTCGAAGGTTCTGTATTCAACTTGTCAGAAGAAGAATTTAAGAACATCATCATTGCTTATGAGCCAATTTGGGCTATCGGTACCGGCAAGACAGCTACATCAGATCAGGCTGAAGAAATCCACGCATTCATCCGCTCAGCAGTCGCTGCTAAATACGGAGAGAAGATTGCCGACGAGACTTCTATCCTCTATGGTGGCAGCTGCAAGGCTAGCAATGCACCAGAACTATTCGCTAAACCCGACATTGATGGTGGTTTGATTGGTGGCGCAGCATTGAAATGCGCTGACTTCAAAGGCATTATTGACGCTTGGAAGAAATAAGAAATAAATAATTGAAGAATGGAAGGAGAAGACTCTTTCCTAACAGAAAGAGTCTTTCTCCGCCTTTCTTTCCCTATTTAAATCGACATGATTAGAAATAAATTCGTCGCTCTATTGATATTGGTCATGTGTCCGTTTGCGACCATCAGCGCCCAAACATTCCTCGAACAACTACAAAAGAAAGTTCCAGGACAAGGCACCGTGTCTGTCAAACAAAGTAAGGAGATAGACGAATTGGTGAATGGTAGCAAGACTCAACAGAATGGTACCAAGCCACAAATAGATCCTAAGACCAAGGAAACGAAGCCCACCGAGCACCCTACCCCTACCACCGAACAACATAACGGTGACTCTACCAAGCGCGAACCAGCTCACAAAGAGGCTACACCGACAACTCAAAAGACTGCTGTTAATCCTCAAAAGACAACAGAAGAGGGTTATGATGAAACAGAAACACCGACCGTAGACTTACGTAAGAAAGTAATGGTGAGAAGTTATAAGGTGAATGGGTACAGGGTACAAGCATTCTCCGGAGGTAACTCCAGAGCCGACAAACAACGCGCTCAACAAATAGGTAACGCCATCAAAATGGCTTATCCAGACCAACCGGTCTATGTACATTTCTACTCACCACGATGGATTTGCCGCATCGGTAACTATCGAAGCATGCAAGAAGCAGTCCAAATGTTGCAGAATCTTCGCAAGATGGGCTACAAGCAAGCAACCATTGTACGTGGTAAGATTACCGTACAAGACTAACATTACAATAGAATATACCGGCTATAAGCCACTCTATCATATACGAAACAAATAGAATGAATCCTGAAATTGAATTTCGTGAGGGACTGGAAGAACTCGCATCACACTACCAAGCTATACTGAAACTCCTTGGCGAAGACACCGAACGCGAGGGATTAGAGAAGACTCCTATGCGCGTGGCAAAGGCCATGCAAGTACTCACGAGAGGCTATTCGCAAGATCCACACAAGGTATTAACTGACGCTCTTTTTGCAGAGAAGTACAACCAAATGGTCATTGTGAAGGACATTGATTTCTTTTCTATGTGCGAACATCATATGCTTCCATTCTATGGGAAAGTGCATGTTGCTTATATTCCCGATGGATATATTACTGGACTTAGCAAGATTGCACGTGTCGTAGACATCTTTAGTCATCGCTTACAAGTGCAAGAACGCTTGACACAACAGATTAAAGACTGCATCCAAAACACCCTGCATCCACTCGGAGTGATGGTCGTCATCGAGGCCAAACACATGTGTATGCAAATGCGCGGTGTCGAAAAGCAAAACTCAATTACGACTACCAGCGATTTCAGCGGGGCTTTCAATCAGGCTAAGACGCGCGAGGAATTTATGAATTTATTGCGTGGAGAATCTAAGAGAATTTAACAATTCCACATGCAAGATTCTCCTTTTCATATCGTTTTATACACATAACGAATTAAAAAACTTATCACATGAAAAATTTTAAAAGTTTATTTACCTTGATGTGCTGTGCTCTTTTGGCAACAGCTTCTTTTACTTCTTGTTTGGGTTCTGATAACAATGACGATTCCAACAATTACAAAAAACTCACTCCTACAGAGAAAACCACAATGATAACTGCCTTATCTGGCAATTATAAAGGAAAAGTGTATTCTTACAAAAACATCTCTGAGAGCAAGCCGGATTCTATGGATATCATGATAAGAGCAGCAATTGATTCTACCATTATTATCCCCAACATCCCTACAAAAGCCATCAGCAAGTATATTACAAGCGACGATCGCGAACTTGTAAATCAAGCAAAGACTTTCACAATTAAGGCCAATGTACGTACACCAGCAACTTATTCTACCCAATTCTTTAATAAAGGATATTATCAATTTATAATAATTCCGACTACTACCACATTCTCTGCCGGTTCAAAGAATGTAACTATTGAGTACGCCAACCAATTAACTTTCAAACAAGTTGTTTTATATCCGATATGCGAATCTTTCCAAAATCAATTCGGATGTACACTTCTTATCAAGAGCATCAAAGTTGGCAATAGCACCTACGACGTCAATTTACCATTGCGATTCAAAGGCAAGAAATAAAATATAACATGCTGAAATTCATCTCATGGAATGTAAATGGGCTACGTGCCTGTGTAGGTAAGAACTTTGAAGCCGACTTCAAAGCACTTGATGCCGACTTCTTTTGCTTGCAAGAAACAAAGATGCAAGCCGGTCAGCTAGACTTACAATTCGAGGGATATGAATCGTATTGGAACTATGCCGACAAGAAAGGATACTCCGGTACGGCCATCTATACCAAGCATAAGCCACTCAATGTGGCTTATGGCATGGGTATCGACGAACACGACCACGAAGGGCGCGTCATCACACTAGAGTATGCCGACTTCTTCTTAGTTACCGTTTATACCCCCAACTCACAAGACGAGCTACGCCGTTTAGATTATCGCATGCAGTGGGAGGACGAATTTTCAAAGTATCTACAGGCACTCGACGCACGTAAACCCGTTATTGTTTGTGGTGATATGAATGTAGCTCACGAAGAGATAGACCTCAAAAATCCTAAGACCAATCATCGTAATGCAGGCTTCACCGACGAAGAACGCGAGAAGATGACAGCCTTATTGGCCAAAGGATTCATCGATACTTTCCGCACACTCTATCCTGAACAAATCACTTACAGTTGGTGGTCGTATCGTTTCAAAGCTCGCGAACGCAACACAGGGTGGCGTATTGACTATTTCCTTGCATCCGAACGGTTGCGCGACCGTATCTCAGATGCCAAAATACATACCGACATCTTTGGTTCCGATCACTGTCCCGTAGAGCTCGTTCTCAACGATTAAGTAATACAAACAAGCAATATCCATTCTTTGATATATACAAAAAGACAAAGGAGTCCGCTTCTCACGAAGCAGACTCCTTTTTTAGTATTATAATAGAGACTTTTATATTTATTTATAAGAGAGATTTTATTTCATTCAAAGAGCGCTTTTCCATCGTTCCGTCTTGGCGAGTTACAGTGAAGTAACTGTGCTTTGAAACACCATCAGCAAACTCTACTACGGCAATACTACCATCGCGCATCTGCAATGTGAAGTATCCTTCGCGCTTACCATTTACAAACTTTCCATGCCACTTTTCATTACCGTTCTTATAATAAGTGGTAACTTCACCGTTCAGTACGGTATTCTTATCGTTGCCAAGATCTATAAAGCTATAACCACCCTCAGCCTTCAATGTTCCGTTCATATAGAAGTCTTGGAACACTTCTTGTTTTTTCAAGCCCGTTCCGGCAGTCATCAACAAACGATAATAACTAGCTTGTTCGCTACTTGTAACGTGCAACATATTCTCCGCATAGAAAATAGTATCGGCTACAACTGTAGCATTTTCAATATGCTTACGGCCAAAACTAGAGATGGCCATCATTACCATTGCGGTTATCAAAAGGGTACGTTTCATAAGTCAAAAGTTTAATAGGTCTCGATTTTTCTATTGCAAATATATACAAGAAATATCATTTAAGCTTTTGATTTTAACACTATTTTGCACAAAAATCAACCCTCTTTTTTAACTGAAATATTTCCCTATGCTTTCAGTTTAAAACTTTTAGTTTTTCAAGATTATACTTACAGTTTGTAAAGCCATATTACACAAACCACCCCTTAAAACACCTTCTAACTTACAATATGACACTTTTACGCTCCTAAAACATGTTTTTTACACTCATCAAGTACCTACCCTACCTATCTTTTCGATACTTCTTGTTTCAATTTTCATCCAAAATATATCATTGAGTCATCAATCTTACTGGAAGTACGTACTCTGTGCGAACATTTTGCCCATCTTTCTGAGCAGATTTCCAACCATACATTTGACGTAAACTCTCTATAAGTGCTCTATCTACCGAGGGCGAAGAAGGACTTACGATAGCCAGATGAGACAAGCTACCATCGCATTCTACCACGAATCTAGCCACTACCCTACCACACTTTCCCTCCAACTTTCCACGCTCAGGTATTACAAATTGCGTTGAAAAATAGTCCAAAAGGTCTGCTTTACCATTTTTATATGTGGGTTGCACATCGGGCTGCTTACAAATCGTAAGTGAATCATCTATTCCGTCGTTAAATTCCAAATTATCGACAAGAGCGACTGGCTGAGTCGTAGCTTTCATCATTTTCTTCACTCGACGTTTCATCGCCCCGCGCAAAACCTCATAGGGAATATCACTCAAAAAACTATCAGCACCATTATTATAGAACACTTCGAACACAGCCGAATGCTCGCCACTCAGTGCCGGCCCCAGCACCGATGAAGCCTCGATCTCACCTTGAAGCGAAGTCCGAGCGCCATGCGACAGATATCGCAACAGTGTTGAATAGTTATAAGAATCGTTCATCAATGCGCCCAAATCCATCATATCACTCTCTTCCATCACCTCGTGTGCAGTCATATCGTAAGTAATGAAGCGAATCCTACTTTCAGCTTTCTGCGATGAGAGTGCCTCTGGCTGACAATCATATTCTACACGGAACGAGATAAAACGTTCGGGTGAGAAACCTAGCTGTTGCACTTTACAACGCACATAACAAAATTTCCGGTCATCGGGAAGCGAATCCAACTGCCCTACTACCGGCTGCCCTAATCGATTCAGGAAAGCCTTTCTGCTCTGTTCTACGCTTCCTGCATATTGTCCAAAAGCTATCCTGCAAAGTTTGGCTTGCAACGAATCGGCTCGCTCACCATTGAGCAAACGCGGCCATTCCAATTCCATATCCACCACGTTCATCTCTTGTCCATGTCTAAGAAACATGTGTTGGCGATCGTAACTTATCAAATATCGGGTAGCAGAGTTTTGAGAGAATGTGGCAACTGCGAATAAAAGTAGCCCACACACCATGGCAATTCGCTTCATTTATCTATCTATTTCCAAGTTATTTATCCAGTTCCATATTACCCGTAAAGCCTATCCTGTCGCGTTGACGGGCATAAGCCATTATCGACGCGCTGCCATTGTCAAACACTGACAACACATATTGCAATTGGTCTTCCTTATTATCCGTATCAATCACAATCTCTTTCAGCCCCCTTTTCACCTCTCGTTCGGTATATCCCACAATCTGAGCTACAAAGTTAAGTCCCTTCCCTCCACCATAAGGTATGTTGTAAGCACGCCCAAAATAAGGCAGATAAGAATGAAGCGTATCCCCCTTGACCGTTAAGCTATATCCGAAATCCAATCGGCGACTCGGTCCCACGGCCGGCTGCATATAGTCCACCGTAATGGTATAATGGCGATCGTTCAAAGCCTGTTCCACCTGCTGTGCCGTGCGCTGTCGCAACACCACCTTCTCTTCCGCAGTCCTTGGCGTACCGCACGAAACCAACAACATCGCCACAAAGGTCATCAAATATAATTTCTTCATCATACGTATATCATTTTAAATTTAACAATTTGTAGGTCTTCCGTGACTCCATAAGGACAAATTAAGCACATCCATACGTATCATTCTCACATCTATACCCACTCCCACAAAGATATATATTAATGTTTATAACAACAAAAAATCGCCTCGATCTTTACATCTGATAAAACAATAAAAATTAAAAACAATGTGGCACTATATATATCACCCAGCAGCCAATAATTACTTAACCTTTAACTTCATCGACTTTCATTTACAAGCACTTCACCTCTCACTCCACTATTCTTCACTCTCAAACTACTGCTATGGCTCCGCAACATCCTTGCTTCGGCTCTACAACATCGCTGCCTAGTTCATGCAACAAGCTTGAAAAGCCCCTGCAACACACTTAGAGTGAAGAGTTAGGAGTGGAAAGTGGGGATTTACAACTTTCATTATGATATGAAATATATAGCAAAAAACTGATGAGCAAGCTGATAGTGGGAAGTTAATTGCAAGATTTACAAGTAAGAATGAATACAGTTGATAACCATAATTTGATTGCGAACACAATATGTAATACTCCTACAGATTCTTATTAAGGGTAAGCTGTTATGACCTAGGAATGAAAAATTAGGAAGATAAAAAAGAAAAAGGGACTGTCAGACAGTCCCTTTTTACTTAAAATGAAGTCGGGATTACTGGACTCGAACCAGCGACCTCGCGCCCCCCAGACGTGTGCGCTACCAACTGCGCTAAATCCCGAACTCTTATTTGTGACTGCAAAGGTATGAATTAGTATAGACATCTGCAAATTTACACGCCACTTTTTCTATGCTTTTTTGATTTCAGCCACCGACTTCCACTATGCCAACACGAAAAAGCTGCGGTTTATTTTGTGTTTCATGGTTTTTCGTTTACCTTTGTATTTACATTATATATAAATAGGTAGATGAAGAATAATATATTTTTATGGCTATGTTCAGGACTTCTTTTATTGGCCTCTTGTACCAAGGACGACGTCGTGACAACCCCTAAAACCGGTGAGCCGACAACCACCAAACAAGACGACGACAAAGCAACCATCACAGATACTTATACATATCAACTGCCCATTATCTTCCACGTGTTTTATCAAGACGCTACCAACATGACGCAACATGTGAAGGCCGAGCGATTGAAGACAATGGTGGGCTATCTCAATGAATTATATAAGGGCGGTGTTTACGGTTCGAGTAGTGCCGTCAACGTAAATTTCCAACTGGCTCAGAAAGACGAGAAAGGCAACTTACTCAGTACCCCCGGTGTGGAATATATCCAATGGACAGGCGAGTATCCCATCGACTTCCAGAAGTTTATGTCGGCTAAAAGTAACGTACAATATCTGTGGGAACCGAACGATTACATCAATATCATGGTCTATCCATTCAAGACCGACGACGGCGAACAAAAGAGCGGAACACTCGGTATCAGCCATCTGCCCCTCATGCCAAAGGCTCTGACCGACTCGCTGGAGGGCTTGAGTCGCGTGGACTATACGTCGTTGAGCAAGAAAAATCTTAGTTATCCCTTCTGTACATCTATCAATAGCGATTATATCTACGACGAATCCACGCGCTATACGGCTGCCGACAAGGGCGCCAAAGGGTATCAATTTTCATCGGTAGACGTCAATGTGACGCTAGCACACGAACTAGGTCACTACTTGGGACTACACCATGTGTTCACCGAAAACGACACAGCGACATTAGATAGTTGCGCCGATACCGACTATTGCAAAGACACTCCAAGCTACAACCGAGTGGAATACGAGAAACAATTGAAGGACTATTTAGCCACACTCAATGGCCAACAGTTCGACCTTTATAAGATGTTGGAACGCCAACCGTGTACAGGTGCACCGTTCCGAGCATCTAATTTCATGGACTACGATTTGAATCTAGGCTTTCAATTCACCGACAATCAGGTGAAACGCATGCGCACCGTGCTCTACTACGGATTACTGATTCCCGGCCCCAAAAAGCCATTAAACAAGGTTCGGGGCATCATTGCACCCCCTGAGGGCGTCGTCAATCTGCCTATGAAACTTCGTAAATAATCCGAAAGAATCATATCCTAACACATGATATACGACATTATCGCTCCGCAACAATTGCAGGCCAACATCACGCCTCCGGCTTCTAAGAGCATCAGCAACCGCGCGCTGATTATCCATGCATTGTCAGGAGGCAACATATTACCGGATAATTTATCCGACTGTGACGACACCGATGTCATCTTACGCATTATCGATGATCTGCCGGAAACCGTGGATATCAAGGCCGCTGGAACAGCTATGCGCTTCATGACGGCCTATCTAAGCGTGATGGAGGGTGAGCATTCCATTACCGGAACAGAACGCATGAAGCATCGTCCCATCAGTGTACTGGTCGACGCACTGCGCTATCTAGGTGCCGACATCACTTATGAAGGTGAAGAAGGATTCCCACCACTCCGCATCAAGGGCCATACCTTAGAAGGCGGACAGCTCGAAATACCGGGCGATATCAGTTCGCAATACATTTCGGCACTACTCATGATAGGACCGGTATTGGCTCGTGGACTTGAATTACGCATGACCGGTGAGATTGTATCGCGCCCTTATATCGACCTGACATTGTGCACAATGCGCGAGTTTGGAGCCGAAGCCGACTGGTCGGACGTGGACACTGTCACCGTCAAACCACATCCCTATACACAAAAGCCTTACCGTATTGAGAGCGATTGGAGCGCTGCCTCGTATTGGTATGAGATGATGGCACTCACGAAAGACACCGAGGCGGTCGTCAACTTAACTGGTCTGATGGATGCAAGCAAGCAAGGTGATTCTGTGGTAAAATACATATTCTCGCTCATGGGCGTGAAAACTGCTTTTGAATCGACCCAACAAGGCGAATTGACAACAGTCAAATTATCACATCATCGCTGCATGTTGCCCCGACTTGATTACGATTTTACAGGATCTCCAGACCTTGCCCAAACGGTCGTTGTGACCTGTGTGCTCATGGGAATCCACTTCCATTTCACGGGATTAGCAAGTCTGAAGATTAAGGAGACCGACCGCATTGAAGCCCTCAAACAAGAACTTCGCAAGTTGGGCTACGCCATTCAATCGCATAACGACAGCGAATTGTCGTGGGAAGGTGAACGATGTGAACCAACATTCGAACCGATAGACACCTACGAAGACCACCGTATGGCCTTGGCATTTGCCCCTGCCGCCCTCGTTTTAGAGCATATCAAGATTCGCAACCCGGAGGTTGTCAGCAAGTCGTACCCGCATTATTGGGACGATTTACAAGTTGCCGGATTCCGCATTATCAAACAAGATTAACGATTATGATATATCTCATACTCATTCTTATAGCCCTAGGAGTGTTCACAGCACTGCTGGGAATCATCTCTTCCCTTCGTGGTGGAGGCGACGACATCGTACATCCGGCCACGGCAAGTTGTGCCACTTGCACTGGCGATAATGATATGTGCGAACAAGATTGCATGCTCGAAGCTGCAACGAAAGATATAGAATACTTCGACGATGAGGAACTCGATGCCTATCACGACCGTCCTTCCAACCAGTATTCTGACACAGAAGCCGATGAGTTTTCGGAGATTATGTACACCATGAAACCCGAAGAAGTGAAGGCATGGAACCGTAGTCTCATCCTCAGAGGCATCAATATGCCCGACCAAATCAAGGATGAATTCATAGCATTAGCCGAATAATGGATATTCTCAGTTATAGTTTCTTCCAGAATGCACTGCTCGGTAGTCTGCTGGCGAGCATTCTTTGCGGATTCGTAGGAACGTATATCGTGACACGCCGGCTGGTATTTATCAGTGGGGGAATTACCCATGCGTCGTTTGGCGGAGTCGGACTGGGCGTGTATTTAGGTATCAACCCGATACTCTCGGCCATGATTTTCTCGGTTTTAAGTGCCTGTGGTGTACAATGGATGTCGCACCAAGGCGATACTAGAGAGGATTCAGCCATAGCCGTCTTTTGGACCTTTGGCATGAGTGTGGGTATCATCTGCAGCTTCCTAACGCCCGGTTTCATGCCCGACTTATCTTCTTTCCTCTTCGGAAGTATCCTCACCATCGACACGCCCGACCTGTGGTTACTCGGCTTGCTCACCCTTTTGACCATCGCAATATTTACCATTTTCTACCGACAGATACTCACTGTTTCGTTCGATTCTTATTTTGCGCGGTCGCAAAAGCTACCTGTCGATTTCATCGAATACATGATGATGATACTCATTGCCATGACCATCGTCGCCACATTGCGCATGGTCGGCATCGTATTGGCGATTAGTTTGCTCACCATTCCGCAAATGACTGCCAATCTATTCACCTTCAATTTCAAGCGCATCGTGGCTCTCAGCATCCTCTTCGGATGGATAGATTGCTTGTTGGGACTGACACTTTCCTATAGTCTCAACGTACCATCGGGCGCTTCCATCATCTTTATGAGCATCATCATTCTTGTCATCATGAAAGTATTTGTAACACTTCGGTCGAAGTGGATTGTCCAACAAGCCCTCTCACAAAGCTGAAAACAAGTTGCCAACATATCGCCCTTACCCTGCCTATGATGGCATTTATGATCTTGGCAGGTTGCTCCACACAGCATAATACTGCCAAGTCGAGATGGTGGCATGCTTTCAATACACGCTACAATGTGTATTACAACGGTAGCCAAGCCTACATAGACGGCTCTTTGGAAAAAGAGAATGGCAACGTAGACAACTTCACCGAGCTCATTCCTCTCTATCCTGTTAGCAACAAGAATAGTCGCGAACTGGGCAAAATGAACTTCGACAGAGCCATCGAAAAGAGCAAGAAAGCCATCCATCTGCATAGCATCAAGCGCCGACCGGAGTGGAATCCGGGGCGTCATAAGACTGCTAAAGATATTGAATGGTTGAGTCGTCGCGAATACAATCCGTTTCTTTGGAAGGCTTGGATGCTCATGGGGCGTGCCCAATTCCATGAAGGTGCGTTCGACGATGCAGCTTCCACATTCGCTTATATGAGTCGCCTCTATCGCTCGCAACCCGCCATTTACGGAAAAGCACGGGCTTGGTTGGCCAAGGCCTACATTGAAGAAGGGTGGCTATACGATGCTGAAGACGTCATTCGCAACATACAACGCGACTCTATTCATTGGACAGCCCAAAAGGAATGGGACTATACCTACACCGATTACTACATCCATACGGGGGAATACGACAAGGCTATTCCCTACTTACAACGGGTGATTCGCCATGAGATGCGGCGCAAGCAACGGGCTAGAGAGTGGTATCTGCTAGGTCAACTATTGGAACTTCAGGGCAATAAAGCAGAGGCCTTAAAGGCTTATCAGCACGTAATCCGACTAAATCCGCCATACAATTTGGAGTTCAATGCACGCATATCAATGACGAAGGTAATGCCCGAAGGCCCGTCGGACAAAATGATTTCGTACCTCAAGCACATGGCCTCATCGCCCAACAATGCCGAATATCTCGACCAAATATACTATGCCATCGGCAACATTTACCTTACACGGCGCGACACCTTGCACGCTATTGACGCCTACGAACAAGGCAACGAAAAGGCTAAACGCAGCGGAATAGAGAAAGGAGTGCTCCTTTTGAGATTAGGAGACTTGTATTGGAACCGCGAGAAATTTGCTGATGCCCAGCGTTGTTACAACGAGGCTTTGGGCTTACTCGACCAAGATCGCAAGGATTATAAGCAACTATCAGAACGCACCAAGGTCCTAGACGAGTTGGTACCCCATACCAATGCCGTAGAATTACAGGATTCCTTGCAACGTTTGGCACTCATGTCCGATACCGATCGAAACAAGATTATCGACCAAATCATCAGCGATTTGAAGAAGAAAGAGCGTAAAGAACGTGACATGCAGGCTGAAATGGCCAGACAACAAAGTGGTGGTCAAGCCGAATCGGACCCAATCTCAACACCCCAAACACGACCTACAACTCCACAAAACAGCAAATGGTATTTCTACAATCCGATGGCTGTGGCACAGGGAAAAGAGACTTTCCAACGCCTATGGGGCAAGCGCGACAACGTAGACAACTGGCAACGCATCAACAAAACTGTTGTGCATGCCGACGGAAACACCAATACTTTACCTGCTGATTCTACACTCCAAAGGCAGGAATACCACACTCAAACACACCAAAATGCCGACAGTGCAGCTGCCGATCCGCACACTCGTGCTTATTATCTCGCCCAAATTCCATTATCCGCAGAGCAGTTAGCAGCTAGCAATAAGCTGTTGGCCGACGGTCTTTTCGGCTCCGGTGTCATCTTTAAAGATAAGATGGACCACCTATCTCTAAGCGAACGCACCCTCATCAGGCTCATTACGCATTTTCCAAAGTTTGAGAAAATGGACGAAGCCTACTATCATCTCTTCTTACTTTATTCTCGATTAGGACGTAAAGACCGCGCCCAAACCTACTTGGAGCTGTTGAAACACAACCATTCCAAAAGTGAATGGACGCGCCTCATAGCCGATCCAAACTTCGAAGAGAATGCTCGACAAGGCGAACAATTGGAAGATTCGCTCTATACAGCCACTTATAACGCCTTCCGTAACAACCGTTACAACGAAGTCAGCAACAATGTTTCCATCTCCGACAGGCGTTTCCCCGCTGGAGCCAATCGCGACAAATTCCTCTTCATCGGAGCACTTAACAAACTCAACAACGGCCATCTCGACGAGTGCCTACGCGACCTGAATATGCTCGTAGAGAAATATCCGGAGAGTCAGCTCAGCACCATGGCCGGCATGATTATCAACGGTGTGAAGGCAGGCAGGCAGGTTAGAAGCAGCCATTTCGACATGAGTGACATGTGGAATCGCCGCAGCGTGGTGCTCAACGAAAGCGACACAACACAGATACAAGGCTTCTCGACCGAGCGAAATATCCCATTCGCCTTCATGATGGTGTATCATCCTGACTCCATAAAGGAGAATCAATTACTCTTTGAACTAGCAAAATACAACTTCACCAACTATCTGGTACGCAACTTTGACATCAAGATTGAAGATGCCGACGGCCTTCGTCGTATGATGGTAACAGGCTTCCGAAACTTCGATGAAGCTTTACAATATGCTCGACAACTGCGCCAACAAGAGCATATCAACGCACTAAAAGGCAACGCACATCCTGTTATCATCAGCGACATCAATCTTCCCTTACTCGGTACACAGTTCAGTTATGCCGACTACGAAGCCTTCTATGCGAAACATTTCGCCCGGCTCAAAGTGTCGCTCTATCAACTCTTGACCGAGCCGATAGAGATAACAACAGACAAACAGCAGCCAGCCGCACCAAAAACAGAGGAAGAAATAGACCGCATACTCGACCAAAGCGACGACATCAACAATGGTATTTTCATCCCGTTAGAAGATGAGAAACCTAAAACACAAGTTCCCAATACGGGCACAACGATTCCGCTTGAACCTGTTAAACCAACACAGCAGCCATCCAAGGGAGGCATCACCATCCCGATAGGTCAACCCGTAAAGCAACCAACGGTCGACAAAAACGCGCTACCAACAGTGAAACCCAAACCACTCCCCCAGCCTGCCAAACCTCGAAAAGAGAATACTGGCATCTACTTCGACAATGGTTTGCCGAAGACAGAGAGTAAGAAAAAGGGTACACAAGAGAACGAAAAAGATAAGAAAAAGTCCAAGCCGCTAGACTTGGAAGACGAATATTACGACTTAGATGGATTCTAGAATATGAGCAATGGATTGTTACTTTGGGTGGACGACGAGATAGAATTGCTACGCGCCCACATTCTCTTCCTCACCAAGAAAGGCTACGAAGTAGAGACCACCAACAACGGCAGCGACGCCATAGACATGGTTTCGCAATGCACTTACGACCTTATCTTACTCGATGAGATGATGCCCGGTCTCTCCGGATTGGAGACTTTGCAGCGCATCAAGGAGATTTCGCCGGCCACACCGGTTGTTATGGTGACGCGAAGTGAAGAAGAGAATATCATGGAACAGGCTATCGGGAAAAAGATAGCCGACTATCTCATCAAGCCGGTGAATCCCAATCAGATACTCCTATCACTCAAAAAGAACATCCATAGTCGCGAGATTGTAAGCGAAGTAACACAGACCGGCTACCAACAAAACTTCCAACAGATTTCCATGCAAATGCAAGACTGTCGTACACACGATGATTGGACAACACTTTATCGCCGACTGGTGCACTGGGAATTGGAACTAAGCCACGCCGACAGTGCCATGACCGACATGCTACGTATACAGAAAGACGAGGCCAATCAGGGCTATGCCAAATACGTCAAACAGCATTATATGGACTGGATGGAGCAATTAGCACAGGCTCGCAAGACGGGACAACAGGCCACAGACAGACCTCTGATGAGCCCCGACATTTTCAAACACAGTGTATTTCCACCGCTCGACCAAGGCGAAAAAGTGTATCTCGTGGTCATAGACAACTTTCGTTACGACCAATGGCGTACTATCATGTCCGATCTCAGCGACCAGTTTGAAATCAGCGAAGACCTCTATCAATCCATCCTACCCACTGCTACTCAATACGCACGTAACGCTATTTTCAGTGGATTGATGCCTGCCGAAATAGCTCAAATGTACCCGGAACTGTGGGTAGATGAGGAAGAAGACGAGGGAAAAAACCTGAAAGAAGACGAGTTGATAGCCACACAAATAGCGCGTTTTCGCCGTCGTGACACGTTCAGCTACCATAAAATCAATGACTCAGACGGTGCAAAAGACTTCATGAGTCATCTCAACGAACTAGAAAACTACGATCTAAACGTAGTTGTTGTGAACTTTATCGACATGCTATCCCATGCTCGTACCGAGTCGCGTATGGTACGCGAACTTGCCAAAGACGAAAGTGCCTACCGCTCCATCACACGAAGTTGGTTCAGACACTCGGTGCTGGCTGACCTCTTCAAGCACCTTGCCGGGCAGTCATGTCGCGTCATCGTTACCACCGATCACGGTAGTATACGTGCCCAAAAGCCAGTAAAAATCATCGGCGACCGTAACACCAACACCAATCTGCGGTATAAGTTGGGACGCAATCTAGCCTACGACGACCGACAACTGTTCGTCATTAAAGAGCCACGCAAGGCTCTATTGCCTTCACCCAACATCAGTACGAGTTACGTATTTGCTACAGGCGACAACTTCTTTGCCTATCCCAACAACTACAACTATTACGTGTCGTACTACAAAGACACGTTCCAACATGGCGGCATCTCTATGGAAGAGATGCTCATACCGTTGGTAACACTCACTCCACGCAAACGTTAATTCCTTGATACATGCAAGAACAACTATTATTATACTTGACACGTGGTATCGCTTTCATACTTGGTATAATTGCTGTTACCGTGATGATAAAGCGATTCATCAACAATTGGCGCTCTGTACGTCCATTGGCTTTAGGGCGCAATATCAACACGCCTGTCACATGTTACTACCCGGACAACTTGACAAAATTTCTATATCGTGTATTCTTTGACCCTCAAGATATCAATTTTACTTCTTATTATACAGCCATAGGACTGGTAACTCTCTCCCCCGCCGAGTTTTTTAGTATCATGATAACTGTTAGCTTCATGCTGCTAGTCATGATATATAAATTAGGGAAACTCATTGTACACTATCGCCGGTTAAGCTCTAAGATACCCGCAGTGGAATTATCTGCCGAGGGTATCAGACTCATTACCACCCTAAACGATGCTGCTGTATGCTATATGGAAGATAGTTGGAGCAATGTAAAGCGGGTATTCCTATATCGCCATTACGCCAAGATTATAACCAAGAAGCGTACATATTATGCTTTTCATGATACCCACGACCTTGATGTCAGAGACAAGATAGCCATGCACTTCAAACGCAATAGAGATGAACTCGTGTTTGAAAAGTCCGTTCAGCCATCTTCACCCAATCTATTATTGACCGTGCTATGCTTTGTTATTGGACCCATTCTCAGTATTCCACTCTATATTATCTACAATAGAGAAGATACGAAAAGTGCGCGAATATATCTTATCGCGAGTTTAATTCTCCCAATAATTGTTAGCATATTTTACTGTATCAGTACTTCTTAGCAATGAAACAACAAATTAAAATCACAGAATATGAAAATTAAAATCGACTCATTAGACAACATCCACGAGGCTGCCAAACAATTTATCGAGCACATGGGCGAAGGTAAAGTATTCGCTTTCTACGGTAAGATGGGTGCCGGAAAAACCACATTCATCAAAGCTATATGCGAAGAGATGGGCGTGGAAGACGTCATTACATCACCCACTTTCGCCATTGTCAACGAATATCGGTCGAACACAACCGAAGAAATTATCTACCATTTCGACTTCTATCGCATCAAGAAACTGGAAGAAGTCTACGACATGGGATATGAAGATTACTTCTATAGTGGAGCCCTCTGTTTCTTGGAATGGCCCGAACTCATCGAGGAAATACTTCCCGGCGATGCCACGAAGGTGACTATCACGACCGAAGAAGACGGTTCTAGGAGCGTGGAGTTTTAACCTCTCCCCCGTCCCCTCTCCCAAGGGGAGGGGGAGATAAAGTATCTCTTCGCAAGACAACTATTGGGAAAGATGAATACATTCTGCAACTAAATAACATGCCGACAAGTACTCCACCGTAAGCAACAATACCTTAACTTCTAACCCATAGATTCCCCACTCCTCACTCATAACCCCTCACTCATAACTCATCATTCCTCACTTATCACTCCCAAATCGTCTACCTGTCAACTTATCTACTACCAGACTGCATCGTTCCGGCAACATTGCTGCCTCAACTTTGCAGCATCGCTGAACAGGCTTAACAGTAATGCTGCCACAACCTTGCAGCCAATTAAGTTTGTAAGTTTTTGATTTTAGGAGTTCTTGAGTCATAAGACAAAACCGCAGACTATATAGGGCGAGCTCTATTCTCTCCTCATATCAACACTTCCTCTTATTTTCCCCAAAACGTGCCGACGAAATTGACGGAACCATATTTATCGGTAATAACATAGGCAAACGGATGGTCACAATAGAACTTTACTTGATCCGGCCGAGGATTTTCTACCGTGGCACTCAACACAGCTATCTCGGCAGTTGTGACAGATTGTGCTTCCGTCTTCTTCTCTGCCACAATTAACTTCGACTTTTGTTTCACCTCCTTTATATAGAGTGGTACCTGACCTTCAGTCATCTTAGAGAAGTCAGCTGCCACTCCAAAAGCAATTCCAAGCCCCATTGACACCAGATAATCATTGAGTGTATAAGACGTCTCCAATGCCATGCGCGGCAAAGCCAACTCAACCTGTGCCATTTTGTGCATATTCTTCTGTAACAATCCCCATGACTTTGTATCCAATTGACGAACGACTTTTGCCAACACTACACCTTCTTTGGGCAGTAATACATACATGTGATAACCGGCCGTATAGGGTATTTGCAAGATTCGGAAGTCACCGGCATCGTAGTATAATAACTGACGCAGCGTATTATGCATCATCTGTACCTCAGCAATCTTCTGTTCGCCATCAAAGAAAGGGGCATCGGGTTCTGTATCAGCAGCATCGAATGGATACTTCCAAAAACCGTGGAAACGAACCTCGGAAGTCAATGTGATATTCTGCTTTTCAACACTTCGCATGCTCGCAAAATAATACTTTGTTGCATTTTCTTTAAATGCGGGCGATAGAACGAGACCATCCGGCACGTCTATCGTATTGGCAACCTCTGCAAACGACCACTTTGGTTCCTGTTTGCCATGTCCCCTATAAGCTTGACTCAACATCATTTCATGCTGCAAGACACGCATCTGTAGTGAGTTGTCAAAGCCCAATACCCGCTCAAATGCCTTACGCGTATCTCCGACCGCACCATCATTGATGATACTAAGGGCATAGGTGAGCCCCTGCGGAGAAAGGAAAACAGACTTCTTCGATGTCTTATTAAACAGTTGTTTGAAGAGTTGAAAGGCCATTCGATTGTTCGTTTGCTGCACCAACGCACTGTCTTTAGCCGACGGTGCACGCGAGTCAAGAAAGTCTTGAGCAACCTTGTCAAGTCGCATATTTAGCACAGTGACACTGTCTTTATCTACCTTTTGAGTACTCATCTTTGGCTTGCAACCAATTGTCAATAGGCAACTAAGGCTCGCAAACCCAAACATAGACATGATAAACTTCATTCTTTTCATACAAAATACTGTTTTGATTACATCGCAAATATACGAAAAAGCCCAGCAAACCATAGGTTTACCGGGCATAATATCTGTTAATACGATTTACTTAACTAGAATGACAAGATACTTACTTGTACTCCAGAAGAGATTAGGATTCGTGATACGTAACACGTATTGCTTATTAGCATCCGTGGTCAAAGTGTAACTGCTAGACGGATGAGTGGTCATAACCTTAGCCGACTTGCTATACAGTTTGATGGTGTTGTCTACACGAATATCAATCTTAGTGAAGTAACTCTTGTTGAAATTGGCCTGTAATACCTTACCATCATCGAGAATACGCTGCTCTTTCAACTCTTTCTTCGTACCGAAAACATACCAAGCCGTGTTGAGTTGCTTGTCTTGTGCGCTGATGGTCTGGCTCTTAGAATTACTCTCAGAAGCCAAGTTGTTCACATTCGTATTAAGGTTATTGATGGTCTCATCAAGCTCTGAGATGTGAATATCCTTTGCATCGAGTTCGGCTCTAAGCTGTTGCAACTGTTGATCTTTCTCATCCAACTGCTTCACCAAATTCTCTATTGTACTCTGCATCTGCGTACCCTGCATACTACTTTGACTCACCTGATTACGCAATTTAGCAATGAGTTCGCGGTTACGCTTCATAGTCTGAGAGATAAACTGGATGTTCTCACGAATCTGTTGAGATTTGTTAGCACCCTCACCATCCTTGACAATGCTGACTCTATTTTCTGCCTCATTGATTTCGCGGAATCCTTCCTGAATCTCATTCAGCGTTGCCATCATATCATTCACCTCATCATCTTTCTGAGCAATGATTCTCTGAAGTGAATCGGTTTGTGCCATATCGGCGAGACCCGACTGCGGTTTACCCTGTTTGCACCCCGTCAGCGTCAACATAAATGCGCCTGCTACTAACAACAAAAACTGTTTCATATTATTTATTCCTTTGTTTTTTTATTTGCTTTTGCATCTGCTCCAGCCAATACTATCACGATTTCACCTCGTGGTTCTGTAACTGTGAAATGCTCTATTACCTCTTTTAAAGAGCCACGTACGTGCTCTTCGTGTACTTTGGATATTTCTCGTGCCACACTCACCTGTCGCTCTTCACCGAAGAACTCTGCGAATTGCTGTAACGTCTTGAGCAATCGATAGGGCGATTCATAGAACACCATCGTACGCGTCTCGGCCTGTAATGAGAGTAAACGTGTCTGCCTACCTTTCTTCTGCGGTAGAAATCCTTCAAAACAGAAGCGGTCGCAAGGCAATCCCGATGACACGATAGCCGGTATACAAGCCGTTGGCCCGGGAAGCGTTTGTACCTCTATGCCGGCATTAGCAGCCTCGCGAGCCAAATAAAATCCGGGGTCGCTGATGCCCGGTGTGCCCGCATCGCTAATGAGAGCCACGTTTTGCCCAGCCTTGAGTCGCTCTACAATTCCATCGGCTGTGCCATGCTCGTTGAACTTATGATGTGACATAAGTCGATTCTTGATGTCGAAATGCTTCAACAAAATGCCCGACGTACGCGTGTCTTCGGCAAGAATGAGATCGACCTCTTTCAAGATTCTGATCGCACGCATTGTCATATCTTCCAAGTTTCCTACAGGCGTAGGCACAATGTACAATATACCCATACTGGTCACAAATGTAGTTAAATAATCTATTACCGCAAAAAAAGCCACTGTTTCTTTGCAATTTTTAAAACGTCTTCGTAATTTTGCGTCTATATGACAAACAATATGATAGTGGAATCACACCGTCCCGGACGCATAGAAGTGGTGTGCGGTTCCATGTTCTCAGGTAAAACAGAGGAACTCATCCGTCGCATGAGACGAGCTAACTTTGCCCATCAAAGAGTAGAAATATTCAAACCTGCGATGGACACGAGATATTCTGAAGAGGACGTAGTGAGCCATGATAAAAACGTAATCAAGTCTACTCCCATCGAATCTTCGGGTTCGATACTGCTATTGGCAGAGGATATTGACGTGGTAGGTATCGACGAAGCGCAATTCTTGGACGATGGTTTGGTCAATGTTTGCAACCAATTGGCTAATCGAGGAGTGCGAGTTATCGTAGCCGGACTGGACATGGATTATCAAGGAATACCTTTCGGACCGATTCCAGCTCTATGTGCCATTGCCGATGAAGTGACCAAAGTGCACGCCATCTGTGTAAAGTGTGGAGCCTTGGCTTACGTCAGTCATAGACTGGTGAAGAGCGATAAGCGCGTCATGCTGGGCGAGCAAGAGAAGTACGAACCGCTATGTCGTGACTGCTATCAGAAAGCTTTGGAAGAAGAAGTATCAATATAAACTGAATGAGAAAGGAGATAACATTCGACAAATTCATCCGGTGGACAGGCACAGGACTGCTCATCATCGGTGTGCTCTACATGGTTAACTACCTCAGTAGTGTACTACTGCCATTCTTTATTGCATGGCTTTTCGCCTATTTATTATATCCACTGGTTAAGTTTTTCCAGTATAAATTGCACGTCAAAGTACGTGCATTAGCCATTCTACTGACCATGCTTGTGGTGCTGTTGGTTATCGGTCTCTTAGTCTATATGATTATTCCGCCCATGATTGAACAGTTTAATAAACTGGGAGATTTTATCAGTCTTTGGGCACATAAGACGGCACACACCAACAATCTCACCAATTATATATCGCATTG
Organism: Prevotella sp. S7 MS 2; assembly: GCF_000762865.1. Taxonomy (NCBI): domain Bacteria; kingdom Pseudomonadati; phylum Bacteroidota; class Bacteroidia; order Bacteroidales; family Prevotellaceae; genus Prevotella; species Prevotella sp. S7 MS 2. Next base: position 39,320 of record NZ_JRPT01000015.1, read on the forward strand.
GGTGCAGGAAAATCAAGAAGCGATAGAGACATTTTTCAAGAGTAGCGACTTCACGGAAACTCTAAAGACGGCTATGCCCAAGGTTTTCTCGCTTGTAGGACAAACAGCTAGCATCTTGATTAGCATCATAGCCTCGCTCATCGCCCTGCTCTACATGTTCTTCATCCTCATGGATTACGAATATCTGACGACCAACTGGATTCGTATATTTCCGGAGAAGAATCGTCCTTTCTGGCAATCATTGAGCGAAGACGTAGCTCGTGAACTCAACAATTATATCCGTGGCCAAGGCATGGTAGCTCTCTGTATGGGCATTATGTTCTGCATAGGATTCACCATTTTAGACTTCCCCATGGCCATCGGTCTAGGTATTCTTATAGGAATCCTCGACCTAGTACCCTATTTACATACCTTCGCACTCATCCCTACTGCCTTTTTAGCCATGCTGAAAGCAGCTGATACCGGACAGAATTTTTGGGTCATCTTCGGCCTTGCCATAGGATTATTCTGCCTCGTTCAAGTGATCACCGATATGATAGTAACACCCAAAATTATGGGTAAGGCAATGGGACTCAATCCTGCTATCCTGCTTCTCTCCCTCTCTATTTGGGGTGCTATCCTCGGTTTTATCGGATTAATTATAGCCCTACCTCTCACTACCCTACTTATAGCCTACTGGCAACGATACGTAACAAAGGAAGAAGGAAGACTTGAAGACGCAGGTATATCGTTAAAAGATGTAAAAGAGAATAAATAGTTTAACTTCTATTTTCTCTTCTCAACAAAATTAACTACCTTTGCACACGCTTTTAAGGACTATCAAGTCTTGATCCGCTAGCTCAGCTGGTAGAGCACAACACTTTTAATGTTGGGGTCATGGGTTCGAGCCCCATGCGGGTCACAAAGTACTAAAAAAGAGGATTTCAGCAATGAAGTCCTCTTTTCCATTTATACAAGCCACTTGTTAGCTAAATAGCACATTTAGAGGAAGTTATGCTAAATGTTGAACCTGCGGCTAACAGGACGTAACGGGAATTAAAAAGCCCTATCGGGAACAAAATGTGTTACCAATATGTGTTACCACCCCCCAAAAATGTGTTACCACTTGTACATGATGACCCCAAAATTACTCCTTTAGCCGATTTAATTAGTTAAATTATGCTAAAAGAGAATGTAACGGTTATTTTTGACCGAAAGAAACAAGTAGAGAAACGTGGCTCTGGCAAGGTAGAATTACGCATCTATCTTGGCAGAACTGAGCGTAAGTACATTTCTTTAGGTGACTTCCCTGCTGAAAAGTGGGAAAAATTTGCTTCCTCACCACAGGTGAAAGCCGAGCGAAGAAAGTGTGAACAGATTGTCGGAGCTATGGAGCTACTGGGCAATGAAATGACAATTGCCACTTTCGATGCTTATTATTATGGTGCAGAACAACGGCCTACCTTCATTTCCTCTCCTAAGAAGATAGCCCCCACAAAGTACAAGGTGAAAGTTCAACCTTCGATCAACCTCATAGAATACATGAAAGAGCATATCGAGGCTGAAGATATTAGTGAGGGTACTCGAAAACACAAGCAATGCACGCTGGACGCATTGAAGAGATTTGGCAAGATACAGAAGCTGACAGACCTGACAAGCAACAATCTGGTGGCTTTTGATGAATGGCTACACGACGGTACACGATCAGATGTCGGAATACATACCTATCACAAACATCTGAAAAAGTATTCTCACCTATTATATATTGAGGGTAAGATTGAAGTAGATCCATATACCCAGGTCAAATTCAAGCGTGGAGAATGCAAGGAAAGAGAGCCTCTGACAGAGGCTGAGCTACAAAAGTTGAGAAAGATTAAGTTGGACGAAAAATTAGATAAGGTTCGAGACCTGTTCGTCTTTTCTGCATACACTGGGCTGGCCTATTGTGATGTGCAGGCCTTTGATTTTGAGAAAATGACAGAACAGCAGGGAAAGTTGTATTACATAGATGGAAGCCGTATCAAGACTGCATCGAAGTTTTTCACCCCTATCCTGGGACCAGCCATGGAAGTGCTAAAGAAATACAAGTTTGTCCTTCCTAAGATTTCAAATCAGAAGGCAAATGACTTTCTTCACCTCATCGAGACTGCCCTGAAGTTGAACAAGCCGTTGACTTTTCATGTTGCCAGGCATTCTTTCGCAACATTGGCTCTCGCACATGACATACCTATCGAGAATGTATCGCGTATGCTCGGACACAAGAACATACGGACTACACAAATCTATGCTAAAGTACTAAAGACCACGATAGAACGGCACGCTGAGAATCTTCAGCGGGCAATTAGATGATTTATTGACACACCACATAGAGCCATACCTCCCACTTCGAGGTATGGTTTTATGTTTTACGCTCCACCAGATAATTCACCAAGTAGGCAATGCCACCAAAAATCATCCACAAGACATACAAAAAGCCTTTAATCACCCAACCTATCAGCTGGAAGATGACCCTGAACATGATATATACGAAGAGAAACACTTGCATCTTAAAACATTATTAGTTCTACTAAAGGTACGAAAAATAACTGAGAAAAACAAGCAAAACGCAATCTAAAACATTGATAATCAGTAGTTTTTTGTGGTTATATATTCTCGTAATGTCACGATTTCACGGCTTCGGCTTTTCGGCTTTTCTCGAAGCAACGGACTCATGACTTCGGTTTATCCCAATATCAACAAATCGGGATTTCGATATTCCAATTTCACGAAAACTCTTTTATTGAAAAAAGGGCGAGGGACATTGCAACTCATCATTTCTTGCTAACTTTATTACAGACAAGCAAGTGGCGGGACTACATTTCCCTTACGGAGTTTGGGTAGCAAGTTGTACTTTTGTGCGGACAAAAGTGAATTGCCAACTCTGTCAAGTTGGGGATTATTCTTCGCAACTCAGAATATAAACAGAGGAATATGGAACGAAAAACGAAAAGACTCTGGATAAGGATTTCTGCACAGGATGCCGAACTGATTAAGCAGAAAGCGGTCAACTACAAGACGGTAAGCAGTATGATATGGGATGCCATCAAACAATTTGACGACACGGGAACAAAGCGGAAGATAGCCGCGCTCAACGAGATGACGGCTCTTTACAAAAAGTATCAGCAGGACTTGGCATGGATGGGCGGCAACTTCAATCAGGTGGTCAAGCGTGCCAACGAACTGGCGATAGCCAATGAGCTGACACTTCCCTATTTTGAGAAAGTGCTTTACCCTCAAATCATGGAGCTGCAAAAGCTCTTAACAGCGGTAAAACAGGAACAGCATCAAATAGTCAAACGATTAACACGATAAAGCGAAAAACCGTCATCGGTAAATACCGATTTACCGTTTCCATCGTCTCACGATAACGTAAAATCACAAGAAAGCAATATGATAGCAACCATACTACCCTCCAGCACAACATTCCATGCCGTCGAGTACAACGAGCGAAAGGTGGCCAAAGGTCAGGCCGTGCTCCTTGAAATGCAGAACTTCGGTTATGTGGGAGCCGTCGATGGCTACACGCCCAAGCAACTGCAACAGTACCTGATGGACTACTCGGCAAGAAACGAGCATATCCGCAAGGCGCAGTTCCATGTGGCTATCTCCTGCCGGGGACATGAATATTCTCAAGAGCAGCTTTTGGATATTGCCCACCAGTATCTTCACGAAATGGACTATGATGATGAGGGGCAGCCGCTTCTTATCTATGCGCACAATGACACCGACAACAATCACCTGCACATCATCACCAGCCGGGTGAATCCCAATGGCCAGAAAATAGACCACAGTCACGAGCGCATCCGCTCGCAGGAGGCCATCAACAAAATTGTTGGCGAAGATGAGGAATTGCGTGCTAGTTTGTTTTTGAAGGAGGCTCTTGGTTACAATTTCAATTCGCTTACACAATTCAAAGCCATCATGGAAGCATCTGGCTATGAATGTTTCGAGCGTGACGGCAACCTCGAAATTGCACGTGGCGGACGGGTACGAACAAAAATCGAAATGGAAGATTTGACCTCAAAATTCTCTGTTATTGATGAAAAGAAAACCTACAAACGTCGTAGGCAACTGGGGGCTGTTATGAAAAAGTATCGCAACATGGTTGCCAGCCGCAGTGAACTGTCAGACATCTTGCAAAAGAAGTTTGGTGTATCGCTCGTCTTCTTTGGTTCAAAGGACAAACCATACGGTTACATGATAGTGGATCACTACAAACAAGCGGTGTATAAAGGAGGCAGCGTGCTCTCTATCAAACAACTGCAACACTTCATGAGCGAAAAGGAACGAATCAATAAGGTAGAGCTCTACGTGGATGCCATGCTGGAGGATAATCCCCGGATGATTGCTTATGAACTCAACAGAATGTTATGGCGACAGTATGGTACTCGCATTTCCAAAGGCCGTTTCAGGCTGCTCAATGGCAGGGAGGTCGCCCTATGCGACAGTGTGCAAAAGGTATTAAAATTCAACTTTATGGTGCGCTGTGTCCAGGCCTTTTGCCCCACCAACGAGGTGGAGCGTGATATACTCTGTCGAATCTGGAAGATTGAAAATCCCTACCTTATTTATATAGATCCACACAACAAGCCCAACAATGGCTTTGCCGTAGAAGTGCTGAACAATCTGGCTGCATCAACCGAGAAGCAAGACTTGTGGGCAGCATTAAAAGAAAATCATCTTGCCATTTTCAGACAAGGCGACGAATACTATTGTGTCGATTTCTCGCACAAGTGCATTTTTAATTTGGCTTCAGAAGGTATCAACTTCAAAGCCTTGCTCCCTGCTCTGCAAGTGCTCCAACCTATGTCTATCCACGACACTCATCTTTCTAATAGCATCCTGAAAAATATTCTTTCATACCAGACATCGGCTTCCGAAAGAAATGCAGAATGGGAAGTGGGTAGTAAAAATAGCTATGAGGTTGATGACGAACGAAGCCTGAAACGATAGACTTGTAAGCCCATAGACCAAGAAGAGCCGGGCAAGTCGCCCAGCCCATGTTCTATCAATAAATTTTAGATGACTTGTAAGCCGAGGTCTGATACCAGTTGGTATCATGTTTATACCTTGAAACTGCTATAGTCGGACTAATTCCATACTTTTCAGCTTCTTTTGCAATAGCCTTCACTACAATGTGCGGCGATAGGCTACTGCTTTTACCTGAAAGTATTTTATTCCAAACTTCACATGGAATTAAATGCTCTTTAGCAAAGTTGTTAGCCTCTTTTTCCCTTGGATCTTTTGAGTAGATAGTTCCTTCGATAGAGATAAACGATGTGTGCTCTTCTGAGAAATGCTTTTCGATATGACACAATTCATGAAGAACATCAAATGCTAATTTATCAATATCATTATACCGATAGGTAACCGTCACTATAGGATGTTGGTTTACATAAGTAGAGAAAGCATCAACAGGGGTTTTATCCAACTTTTCCACTACAACATAACCTATACCGTTTTGATAAAGACTATCCTTGATGGCCTTGGCTGTAAGTTTCCGCTCATTAGCCAATTTTGCGATTGCATCGGCGGCCTTTATTCCATTGCCATGTACATAAGTCCTTTCTACTTTTTCACGTGAAGTTGCCAACCAGCTCAGCAGAAGCCAAGTCTGCATATTCTTTTCGTCAATCTGAACCTTGTCGCTGTGCTTATATAATCCAGCTACTTGCTTACTCATCTCTGCAGATGACAGCAGGTCAAAGGAGAAAAGCGATTTTATTTCTTTCACCCGTTCAAGGAGGGGAAGAACAGCTAAATTCAATTTCTTATAAAGAAGTTTAAGATTGAACATACGAGCACATGCGTCCTCAAACGAACGTGCATTTTGTTCTTCCGATTGTTTCATACTGACAGCTTTGCTGTCATACATATAACCATTGTGCAAGCTCATCCAGGTTTTATAGGGAATCCCTAAATGGTTTTCCAGCTTCATGGCCAGATCGTCGTTCAGATTGCGTTTGCCACGAATAAACTCACTCAGATGGGTAGCTTGCATACCTATCTGCTTTGCAAAGTCCTTTTGCTTGATACCACGTTCCCGCAACTCTTCACGCAAGATTTCTCCTGGGTGGATTGCCCTAACAGGAACCAATCTGTTACTTCTTGTTGCCATAATGTGTACTATCAATTTCAATTAGTTCTACTTCGATGCCATCCTTTATCTCCTTGAACAACAGGCGTTCTACCAAACCGTTTACAAGTCGAACAGAGCTTAGAGGCTCTTTCTGCTGATATCTCAATTTCTCATAGTGTAAGAAGCTGAAATTCTTTAGTTCGTCTGTACACTCTACATCATAAATGATTCCTACTGCCCGGATGTAGCCATCTACCAAACGTTTATTCTTACATATCTGCTTGTATTTCTTGTCTTTGGTTTTGCCTGTTTCATACAGCTCAGATAAGGCTTCTTCCTTGAAGATTATATTCATACGGTGAAATGTATCTTAGCCTTTATGCTGCAAAGATAAGATAAAATTCCCAAATATGGTAATTTTTTAATACTGTTATTGTTCACTATATACATATTTAACTTTTCTACATCTTTTTATAAACTACAAGAAGAATGTTTTTGGTATTATCCCATGATATCGTTAACAACTAGAATCATAGCAGGGCTTCACGGATATTTTCATCTCCTGTAGTTAAACTACGTTAAAGAAAAAGGATTGCAACCTATAATCCATATTCCCAATAAGTTGTGCGTACTATCACTACCTTTCTATAAATATTATTATGGCTTGAAACCATCACCAGAATATCGGCATTATCGTGCTTGCTGACGAGTTAATAACCTCTTGCAAATTTCATTTCCATTTTTTATCTTTGCCAATGATTTCACGATTTAGCATCTTCCTCATTTACTTAATTCGCAAGATACCTATTTCTCGAAATAATGCTACTGGGGCCCAACTCCATTTGATAACCGGCCTACCAAAAAGGAGTTTGTTATTATCACACAACTAATAACAAATTCGACAATGAGAGACAATATCATGATCACCTTTGCCAATCAGAAGGGCGGTGTCGGTAAGACTACGCTCTGCACCATGTTCGCCGATTACCTGGCGGCAAAGGGAGAGAGCGTACTCGTTGTGGATTTTGACCGACAGCAGACCATTTACTCCAAACGAAAGGAGGATGTAGAGAAATATAGAGGGGTACGTTTGCCTTATACCGTACAGCCTTTCGACATCAAAGACACCAATAACGTCAGGGAGTTTCTTACCAGTCTGCGCGAGGGTTACAAAGGCATCGTACTGATGGACACACCCGGCAACCTGTCGCAACAGGGACTAGTGCCTATCTTTGCCCTCAGTCATTACATCGTATGCCCCTATCAGTTCGAGGCAACTTCCATCAATTCCACCGCTACTTTCATCGGCTTCATCGCCAAGCTCCAACGTATGCTGCCCATCATGAAGTGCCAGTTCGTCTTCGTGGTTAATAAATGGGACAAACGGTATGGCAAGAAAGCGGAACTGGAGTTGTGGGATAAAACGGAGGAAAAGCTACGCCACTTCGGTCTGGTTACGCCACGCATAGAAGTCAAGGCGGACATGCAACGATACAACACCATCGAACTGATGGGACCACAAAAGGACATCGTATCACCTACCTTCGACTTTATGTATCAACAGATATTCAAACCTAAAGAACAGACAAAATGAAAGTAGACATTCTCCATTCGCAGACGCTGCCTACCAACGACCTGCTTAACCTACCCGATATAGACGGGGTGTTTAATGAGGTGAAAGAACCATCTGTTCCACAACCTTCGCAAACTGCGCCCAAGACAGTGCAGCCCAACATCCACAAGTCTGATGACAGTTGGCAGCTCTTCCAGCAGTATGCAAAACAATACGGCTACCGTGTCAAGAAGTACGATCGCAAGAACTACGAGATAGACAACGAGGTGGTGGAGCTGTTGAAGCTCTGCAATATCAACAATATGTCGGTTACCGATATCATCAATGCCGCCCTCCGTGCCTTTATCGGCACCAACAGTGGCTACCTCAAAGAGTTTCTACGCCGTAACGATTATATTGTCAATAACCTTCAAAATCATGTATAGGCAAAATATTATCTGGACCGCATCTATGGTGGATTTCCTTATCGACCACCACAAGGAGATGAACAATACCGCTTTAGCAGAACATTTGAGTATTTCTCTGAGCTGCCTACGGCGGAAGTTGCATGAGTTGGGCTTGCGTAAACGCCCTGTCACCAAGGCGATGGCGGAGGCAAATACGGTCAGGAAGTTATATTACAATCACTCTTATAGTGAGATAGCCAAGCTTACAGGTATATCTACTAGGTCGGTTTCACGAATCGTTAAAAAGTACCACCTTGAAAGAACGGCAGACGAAACCCGACAGATACGGTCGCGCAGCAGGAAGAGCATCATCAAACGGGAGAAGGCCCGCGTGTTGTTCGGACTACCACAAAAAACAAACATCAAGGTGGTGGGCAACAAGAAACGTGTAGTCTTGAAGAGCATCCTGAAATCGTATGGCTATTTAGTCATTCCTGGCCATAACACCTTATATTATGATGATCAGCTGAAGCGCAGACCAATCCGTGAGAGCAATGGGCTGAAGCTGGGATTGCAGTTTCAGCCAATGAGTGTCTATCTTGCCATGCCGGTTCAATGCCCATCGTTCACATAATGCCTATTGCGTATGAGTTTTCAAATATTCCTCGGTTTTATTGTGGCTTGCTACCTCTGCTATTACTTGGGTACGGTGGCCTACGACCTGCTGGCAGGCAGAAAGCTTGCTGCCAGCGAAGACGATAAGGTACAGGAGGAAGCCATTGACATCTCCGATGAAGTAAGGGAATTTACGCCTATCCTTATCACTCGCCCCATCATCAATAAACAGAAGACAGCTGCCCTGAAACGAAAGCAAACAGCAAAACTCTTGATGACCGGCGGTATTGAAGTAAACAACCTGCTGGTCAAGGTGGAAGACCTGTCGAAAGACGGTGAGAACAGCGAACTGGGCAGCTTGCTTGCCAAATGGAAGGAGTTTGATCCAGAAAGAGGAGACCTTTCTCCATAAAACATACCAACTTTTTATCTTTAATATTTAGACCTAGCACTTTAACTTGTTTGACTTTCGGCTTTAACATGGAATTGAATTTCAAATTTAATCCATTCGATTATGTCGCAATTGAGAAAACAAACAGTAAAATGCGTGGGACGTGCTTGGAGCTTTGCGAAGTGTCAGTCTTTGAAATTAGCAGTAAGCGTGGGAATGTTCGCCATGAGTACTGGAACAATGCTGGCCAACAGCAAGGGTGCTGGCGGATTTTCCAAAGCTACCACGGAGATCTCTTCGTACCAGACCCCTGTTTCCAACCTGATGAAGGCCATCGCAGCCGTCATCGTGTTAGTAGGAGCGTTCAATGTGTATTTCAAGATGCAGAACGGCGACCAGGACGTGAAAAAGACTATCATGCTCACCATCGGTGGCTGTGTGGCTTTCATCGCCATGTCGGAAGCTCTTCCGCTCTTCTTCAAGTAATCAATCGGTGGGAGCCGGACCTGCAACCAAGCGTCTGGCTCCTACCAAATTTCAAAGTTTTATGGAAGATTTCTTTCCTATATACAAAGGCATACAGAAACCGTTGGAGTTCATGGGCATCAGAGGGCGTTTCCTAACCTTTGCCGCCATTGCCATCGGTGTATCCTTTCTCGGTTTCATCCTTTTTTCCATCATCCTGGGCAAGCTGGCTGGCTTTATTGCCATGATTGTCCTTGCCCTTGTCGGACTGGCCACCATCTACATACGGCAGCGAAATGGGCTTCACGCCAAGCATCGGAATAAGGGTATTTACATCTATCATGGGATTTTCAAACACTAACGGTTATGGCACAGCAAAGAAAACCTTTCGATAAACTTTTCTCCCAGTTGCAGGACATCAGGGATAAGGACGGGAAACTGCTCAATACGGTGCTCTGGTCCCAGAAGGGAAATCCGTCCGTACTCTTCGAGATTGAGAATCCCGTGCAGCAATATTGTACCGATGCTGACCTATATTGCCTCTTCCAAGACGTACTGGCCAACATTATAAAGACACTCGGTGAGGGGTATGCCCTACAAAAACAGGACATCTTCTGCAAGCAGAAGTATCACCATGAGCCGGAGGGAGAACAGGAGTTCCTGACCGAAAGCTACTTCAACTACTTCGAGGGACGGGAATATACCGACATACGCACCTTCCTCATCGTTACGCAGGAGTGTGCGCACAATGCCTTTGTGAAATACGACGCCAAACGATGGGAGGACTTCCACGTCAAAGTAACCAAGGTAGCTGACATTCTGCAAGAGAAAGGTATCGCCCACCGCAAGCTGAGCAAGTCGGAAATAGACGAGTATCTTCACCGCTTTATGGCATTCCAGTTCAAGCAGGGTCCATTCTCCATGACCAACTTCAAATGTTCTGACGAGAACCTGAAGATAGGCGACCGGACGGTAAAGTCTTTTCCCTTGGTGGATATAGATGAAATCAATATGCCCAACTTCGTGAGGCCGTTCCTTTCGGTCAACATCAACGGCACCTACATTGCCACTGACCTCTTCTCTTTCCTGACGGAGATACCTTATACTGACTGCGTCATCTACAATCAGGTCATACAAATACCTGCCCAGCGCAGACTTATGCGCAAGCTGCAAAGCAAGGCGAAGCGCCACGGATCCATGCCCGATCCATCCAACCGCATCGCCAAAGAAGATATAGAACGGCTGTTGGACACGCTGGCTGTGGATAGCAAACTGATGGTTTATACCAATTTCAATATCCTCGTCAGTTGTCCGCATGACAAGATAACACCGGTTACATCGTACATCGAGACAAAGCTCTACGACTGTGCCATCATGCCCTCTCGCTCGGCTTATAACCAGCTGGAGCTCTTCACGTGCAGCTTTCCTGGCAATGGCTATGCCTTCAATCCTGATTACGACCTTTTTCTTACGCTGTCGGACGCAGCGCTCTGCCTATGCTTTAAGGAGCATCTGAAACACTCTGAGGAGACGCCGCTCAAAACCTACTATACAGACAGGCAGGGACTTCCTGTGGCGATAGACATTACCGGCAAGGAGGGAGTACACAAGTACACTGACAATGCTAATTTTTTCTGTATCGGACCCAGTGGCAGCGGTAAGAGCTTCCACATGAATAGTGTGGTGCGCCAGCTTCTGGAGCAGAATACGGATGTGGTGATGGTAGATACTGGAGATAGCTACGAGGGTATATGCAGCTACTTCGGTGGCACCTATATCACCTACTCCAAAGAGCATCCCATCTCCATGAATCCGTTTAAGATTACCAAGACGGAATACCGACAAAACTTCGGGGAGAAGAAGAACTTTCTCAAATCGCTTATTTTTCTCATCTACAAGGGAAACGAGATGCCTTCAAAGATTGAGGATGCTATCATCAATCAGGTCATCGTGGAGTATTATGACGCTTTCTTCCACCCCTTCCGTGGTTTTTCCGCAGAAGAAAAAGATAGGTTGCGCCACCGGCTCTTGCTGGAGGATAAAAAGAACGGTGAGTATGAGAAGTATGGTGAGAAGGTGGAGCATAGCTACTATCAAGATTTTGAGGGATATCAGGGAAACACTTCTGCAAGTGTAAATTCAGAAAGCAGAGATACCATCTTTTCTGAAGCCGAGGTTGCGCATCACATCAAGGCAAAACGCCAGGTGGAAAAGCTGCATGCTCTGGTCAATGACCAAGCTGCGACAGAGGGTGAGAAGGTGGCTGCCAACCGTCAACTCATACGCCTCATGGCTGAGGTAATCGAAGGCAGCTACCTCATGCGCATCGAACAGAAAATCGAGAAGATGGAGCAGCGCAGACGTAAGATGACGGTTAGGAAGCTGTCCTTCAACACTTTCTATGAATATGCGCTGGAACGTATTCCACAGCTGATGACCGAAAAGAAGATAGCCTTCGACATTGACAACTTTGCTGCTATTCTCGAACAGTTCTACCGTGGTGGCGAGCTGGAGTGCACGCTGAACAACGATCTGGAACAGTCACTCTTCGATGAACGGTTTATTGTCTTCGAGATTGACAAAATCAAAGATGACCCTGTGCTGTTCCCTATCGTGGTGCTCATCATCATGGATGTATTTCTCCAGAAGATGCGTATCAAGAAAGGCCGAAAGGCTCTCATCATCGAAGAGGCATGGAAAGCTATCGCCTCGCCTACGATGGCAGAATATATCAAGTATCTCTACAAGACGGTGCGTAAGTTCCACGGCATCGCCGGAGTAGTGACACAGGAACTGAACGACGTGATTGATTCTCCCATTGTCAAGGAGGCTATCATCAACAACAGCGACGTGAAAATTCTGCTTGACCAGGCCAAATTCAAGGATCGGTACGATGACATTGCGGCTATCCTCGGACTGACAGCGGTTCAACGACAGCAGATCTTCACCATCAACAGCCTTAACAACCACGAGGGCCGGAATTACTTCAAGGAGGTATGGATATGCCGTGGACAGGTATCGGATGTGTATGGTGTGGAAGAACCGCCTGAATGTTACTGGGCCTACACCACGGAACGGGCGGAAAAGGAAGCCCTCAAAATTTACACGAAGCATTATGGTGGTAACATCCAACGTGCCATCACAGAGATAGAGAAAGACCGCAGAAAGGCAGGGATAAGCAAATATCTCGATTTCGCGCGGCATGTCAACGAACATCAAAACATTATGAGCTTATGGAAAAGTTAAGGTTAATTTTCGTTCTGGCGATGCTCCTTGCCTCGCTGAACATTCGGGCTGGCTGGCGTGTGGTGATAGACAAGAAAACCACGGCCGCCGTTATGTCCAATGCTGCGTCGCAGAAACTCATAGAGGACAGACACAACGGGCGTCTGGATTCCATCAATACCAAGCAAGAGAAGCTGATGAAGTATACCGCTACGATGGCAAGCATCAAAGAACTTTACCAACTCTCCATGCAGAACATCACTGGCTTTGGGGAAGAAAGCAGATACTACGGTGAAATCGTCTCGCTCACAGCCAGCATCTTCAAGGATGTGCCCATCGTGCTGAAACAGCTCGGCAAGTCACCGGGCAAGAACTATGTGGTATGCCTCAATGAGATGACCAATCTCGTGTCCGAGACGCAAGGACTGGTACACGACTTTGTGAATATTGTAAACAACGACAAGGTACGCAATCCATTGGACACGGCCAAAGATGACGGCAAGGACGACGGATATAACCTGCTCAACCGCTATGAACGGCTGACGATGGCCAACAAGATTTACAGTCGTCTGCTTGAAATCCACTATAAGCTGGAGGTTATGGTGATGATGTGCCAGTTCGGTAACACCTGGGGGGATGTACTCATGGCCATTGACGTGGAGTCGTGGGCTGCCTATATCACGGCTCAAAACTCCGTTGACGGATTGATTGATAATTGGAACGGCTTGGATGTCTAAAGAAGTTTGGCTTATGAAAAAGGCATGGAATATAAAAAGATATGGGCTGTTGTTATGGTGCTTCATGGTAACAGCTCCCATCTTTGCCGATGTTATACCGACGCCGAGGGATCCGCTAACCATTGAAGCCCTTATCAGTCTGCATAAACTCATCAAGGGTGAAGAAGACAAGGCCTTGGCAAAGGTGGCAACGAGTTTTGGTGAACAGAGCATCATCACAAAGGGTGCTACCAAGTTCAATGATGTCAGAACGACCTTGGACAGCAAATTGAATAATGGCTATTCCTACGTCATCTTAGCCAGCGCATTGGGTTCGACAGTCAACAGCATGTATCGCCTGATACAGGGGTACTCACAGTTTACACGCTCCACTTTTCAATATACCTTAAAGAAGCCGATGGTGGCATGGTACTATACAGAAGCGAATATGGCTTGTGCAAGAGAAATCAAAAACATCAAAGCCCTTTATGCATCGCTTGCCGCCAGCGGTGTCAATGTAATGAAGGCCTCGATGGACGAGAAGCTTCACCTTATCATGGAGTTGAAGACTTCCATAGAAAACATGAGAGGTATCATCGACGGTGCCAACGTCTGGTGTAGCATCATTACCGTCGGCGGGGTCAGATACGATTATATTTGGGACATCCTCAACAGTGAGGTGACGGACAAAATAGCAGAAGGAGTAATTAACAAATGGAACAGTATTTGAGAAAATTTCTATTCATCACGGCTGGGTTACTTTATCTTTCCCTGTCCACATTTGCACAGCATCCGACCTACGATGACCAGAAGGAAAAGCAGTGGAAGTCAATGGAGAACGGACCATGGGACTTTGCTCCAGCATGGTATTATTACTTATTACACAAGAAATATAGCGGCGGTGAGGCTTACTGGCAATGGAGATTTCTCAAATCTGGCTGGAGAGTTAGGTTTAAGGAAAGTAAGTCCAGCGTGAAACGCATCATGCCCACTCGTATCACCGCCGAAGAGACGCAACGACAGAAGATGAAGGAAACCGAGCAGGAACGTGCGAAGATAGAAGAACTCTACAAGGAGGAAGTGGCGCGTGCCGCTGACAGGAATGTCGATCTGGTTTATTCCTCCTTCAAAGCCGACTTCGAACGCATGCAGAAATCTATTTCCGACGGACTGCTCTTCTGTATGCAGAGGAGCAGCGGCAAACTGAAATTTCAGGTCGATGAGCTGACCCGGCAGAACGAGATGATTTGCCAGGATATAGCCTATATCCATCGGACGGGTGTGGGATATGAACTTGAAAACGCCAAACGGCAGAAAGCCTACCAACAATATAAGAAACAGATGGAGGAAATTGTCAGCCGCGTGGCGCATCTTGTAGGTATGGCGCAAAACTATTACAAACGATAAAATTATGGTTACAGATATTTTGATGAATATTGCAAGTCAGCTACTCACCATGGGACTGCCCTCTATTGACCAAAGCCTTGAGAAGTTGCTGGTGGCGATGGAGACTTTTCCGAAGTCGGCGGTGCTGGGCAACACCGTGGGCTACGCCCGTGTCATAGGCTTGTGCCTCGCCCTTTGTGTGGGTTCCTACGAGTGCTGGATGATGATGCTTGGACGTAGGGCGATGGACGTAATGAAACTTCTCCGCATCGTGGGACTGTCCATCTGCATCACTTACAGTTCTTGGATCTGTCAGGAACTGGCCCGACCGGTCAAAGCGTTGGAGGCGACCACCAAACAGATGGCGAGCAGCAAGAACAAGGAAGTGGCTGCGCTGGAACTCAAAGTCGCGCAGAAGCAGTCGGACTATCTCAAACGACTCCGCCAGGTGCAGGACAGTATTGAGACAGCGAAGCAGGTACAGACCATCGGGGAGGATGCCCATTGGTGGGATAAGCTCATCTACAACATGGAAAACCTGGGCACGACCATCAACAACTATGCGCAGCGAGCCACCGTAGCCGCTGAGACAAAGGTGTCGGAATGGATAAACGACGTGATACGTTTCATCGGTGAACTGATATTCCAGATGTCGTATTATGGCATCTTGGTAGCCCAGCGTATTTTCATGGCTATACTGGCCACATTTGCCCCCATCATGTTCGCCCTCTCGATAGTACCTCCATGGAGCAGTGCATGGTCGCAATGGATCAGCAAATATCTGTCCTTGTCGCTATGGGGATTTGTCACCTATATGTGCCTGTACTATATCGACTTCATCCTGATGTATAACCTCGGCGAGGACCTCAATGCCTATGGCAGGCTTCTGCAGGGGCAGGTGAACTCTTGGGGACAGATAGGCGCTTTGGGCATTCAGGGCATCGGCTCCAACTGCATGTATGCTATGGGTATGCTGGTGGGTGCCTATATCATCCGTTTCGTCCCTGAAGTGGCATCATGGCTAATTCCAGGGGGTGTGAGTTCAAGTGCCGGCAGTGCTGCCGGAGGTGTCGTAGCAGGAGCCGTAGGCGGAGCTGTGGGCAGTGCCGCTTCTACTGGAGTGGGTATCGCTTCAGTGGCGACACCAATGGCGGGTTCGGCTGTCTCTGGTGCGGCGCATCTTGGCGCAGCTGGTATGGCTGGAGCCGTGAGCGGCGCAAGTGGCTATTCCGATGGCGGAGTGGCTACTATGGCTGGAGTCATGGGAGGCGCTGCCTCAGGTATAGCGAAAGAGGCCAAACACATGTTCACAGAAAGCTCTGCTGGCAAGGCGGCATCGAAGATGGGCAGCTCCATGAGAGATTCTTACAACAGAGGAAAATAAACTAAAAACGACAGGATATGTTAATACAAAGTTTGGAACAGAAAACAAGGCTCGCGCTGACAACTGTACTGCTGACCATCATCGGCAGTACGGTGGTCTGTGCCTGCTGCATCTTCTACTGTGCCAAGTTGGTAACGGAAGAGCGTAATCAGATTTATGTCCTCGATGGCGACATTCCTTTCCTCGCTGAAAGGAGTAAGCAAGAGGCGAATTTTGTCATGGAGGCAAAAGCACACATCCAGCTCTTCCATCAGTATTTCTTCAATCTGCCGCCCGATGACGACTATATCAAATGGACACTGTCCAAAGCCATGTATATGGCGGACGGTACGGCTCTGAAACAGAAACAGGCGATGGAGGAAAACGGTTTTTACTCGGACATCGTCTCTTCTTCGGCCGTGTGCATGATCATCTGTGACTCCATCAAGCTGGACGAACACACTCGGAAATTCAAATACTACGGTACGCAGATTATTAAACGTCGTTCACGCGACATGAAACGCTCTCTTATTACGGTGGGCGGCATTGAGAATGTGCCCCGGACAAGGAACAATCCGCACGGTCTGCTTATTACCAACTGGAGGACATTGGAGAACAAGGATTTAGACTACTAAGGGTATGAGGAAGAAAATAAAACTTGCGAAAGAGGCCAAGGCCAGATGGGAACAGGAAACCAAGGGGAAGCTGGAGTCCTTTGTAAGGAAGCTCTCTTTGCAATGGAAGATACGGGAACGGATAGATGCTGCCAACGCATGGGCTGTGAAACACCCGAAGCGTACGGCGGCCATGACCATCGGTGCGCTGGTCTGTTCGCTCTGCTTGGGGATAGTCGTGTCACTCTATACTCCGCAACCCAGCAAGGATATTGTGGGGGAGATAGAGAATGTGCAGCCTATGTTTGCCGGACTGCAGAGCATACAGAACGGCAAGAACGTACAGGTTCGAGAGGTCGGACAACTGGCTCTGCGAGGACAGCGGCTGAAATGGGAACTGGATTCCTTGGTGCGTATTCCTATCAAGACGCATCAGGATTCCACGCTTATCATCTATAAATATAGGCAGCTCGAAATGATAGTGACAAACTTAAAACATTAATGATATGAAAGAACTGATTAAGAAATTCTTGCTTAAAACTGGACTGAGAAAGGAGGATGATCCGTCGAGCGCTGCACGGACGGAGACTGATGCAGAAGCGCAGGGCGAAAACAAGGAAGAGTCCGACGAAAGGGAAAAGACAAGTCCGAAAGAGCCTCCAGTGGTGAAGCCCTTGTCACAGGGCAAGAGTTGGTGGCGCATCGATTTAAAGCAGCCCAAGTATATCTTTCCATTGGCCATCCTCCTGCCCATCTTGTTCTTAGGCTATGAGCTGATAGGTGTGTTCGGAGGTCAGGACGATGCCAAGAAAGGCGTTGCCACGGACAGTATCAACGCTTCGCTGCCCACAGCAGCCAATGATGAAATGGGGGACAAGATGGCGGAGATGAACAAACGCTATAACGAGGAAGATGCGGCATCGGCAGTGAACGGCATCGGTGAGGACCAGCCACAGCAAGACTCACTCAGCAACAGTTATCAAGAGCATGAGCTGGACGATATAGACCGGCAGAATGCTATCAATGCGCAGCGGCAGAAGGACATGGAAGCCTTGCAACAACGACTGGAACAGTCTCGGAAGCACATCAATGCCTATGAGGGTGGAAGTTACGGTGGTGCATCCAGATACGGTTCTGGCAGCAGCTATGACCGTAGATCCCGACAAACGGAGATGGATGACTATGCAAGGGAGGTGGAAGCGATTCAGAAGAGAAGCCTTGCCCGGCAAAAATCCTTGGAGAGGAGCATGGGCATCGGCGATGAGGATGAAAGTGGCAAAGAATCAAAAGTGTCACAACCCTTCAATGCACCTAATCGTAAGCCCAAAGAGAAACCAGCCATTGTCAAGAAGGTAATGGAGGGTAATGCGAATAAGTTCAACACCGTCAGTGCCGAGTCTACGGCGGAGGTTCCGTTGATCCGTGCCATGATAGACAAAACGACCAAAGCACACGAGGGTACGCGCCTCCGCTTCAAACTCCTCGATGATGTGACGCTCAAAGGGACAAAACTGAAGAAGGGTACCTATCTCTATGGTACGGTGACGGGATTCGGTCAGCAGCGTGTTATGGCTTCCATTACCAGCATCTTGGTTAAAGATAAGTTCATCAAGGTGGGACTATCCGTCTATGACAATGATGGCATGGAGGGCTTTTATGTGCCGGAATCGGCATTCCGTGACTTGATGATGGATGCCAAGGCAAACGCCTTGCAGAGCAATATCAACTTCGACGGTGGGTATGGTGGCGGACTGAGTTCTGAGGCAGTGGCTCTGCAGGCCCTACAGAACATGTACCAGTCAGCAACCTCTGCCGTGTCTGCCAATATCAGAAAGAACAAGGCACGGATCAAGTACAACACCATCGTCTATCTGGTCAATACCAATGCTGAGTAGCATTCAACAATTCATCAAACATTAGAAAATATGAAGCAGTTTTTAGTTATCTTGGTTGCCCTCATGGGATTGTGTGGCAGCCTTCAGGCACAGAAAATGTATAAGAACAGTGAGGCAGACTCGGTTTCGGTGAGATATATCCGCAACGCAAGGCCCACGGACAGCTACATCTTTGACGAGAACAGACGCAAGGATGTGGTGTTTGTCAACGAAGAGGTGACAACGCATCTGCTGATGCCAGAGAATATCAAGCTCGTGGACATTTCGACGAACAAGATTGTTGGTAACCAGTGTACGGACAATATCGTGCGTATTAAACCCTCCAGGAGAATGTACGACAATGAGTTGGTAGGTACAGTTACCGTTATCGGTGAGCGACATATCGTACAACTCAACGTGGTTTATACTGCCGGACCAGCGAAAGCCAACTCCATCTACCGCATCAAGAACGGGGATATGGGCAGATATGAGAATCCCGACGTGACGATGCCACATAAAGAAATGGCAGCCTACGCCTGGGCTATCTTTGCCAGTAAACCGCAAAAGCATATCCGTTCCCACGAGTATGGCATCAGGGCAAGAGTGAACAATATCTTCAGCATCGGTGATTATTTCTTCATCGATTATTCACTCTACAATGCCACCAAAATCAAGTATGACATCAGTGAGCTACGCATCAAACTCACCGACAAGAAGGAACTGAAGGCCACCAATTCGCAGACAATTGAGCTGACTCCAGTCTATTCCCTGAACAGTGCCAAGAGCTTCAAGAAGGCATATCGTAACGTGCTGGTGCTCGACAAGCTGACCTTTCCTGAAGAGAAGGTACTGAAACTGGAGATTTCGGAGGAACAGATTTCTGGTCGTGTCGTCACACTCAACATTGACTATAAGGATATTCTTCATGCCGATGGCATTGGTGAACAGATAATGGCGTTCCTCCCGGTTCTTAATTCTCAAAAGTAGCATCATGGCAGTAGAAGAGACAAGGGAACAGCAACAGATGTACAACACGTTCAGGAGTTGCATCTACCTTTTCTTGATTGTAGAGCTGATCATGAATCTCCCCATCACGATGGACAACCGTGTGACGGGATTTATCCTGGAACTCATCACACGCTTCAAGGTTTTCAACAATGTGGCATCGTGTAAACTCATCGAACTGATATGTATTGGTGTGACATGCATCGGTACACGTCCACAGAAGGCGTTGAAGTTCAATGTCAAGACAATGGTGCTTTACCCTATCGGCATCGGCATTACGTTCATCGCGCTCTGCATGATGCTTCATAAAGGCGTCTGGGGCGGAGTTTCATTTGGCTTCCCTACCAATCGCGTGCTCTACGCCATGACTTCCATTATCGGTACGATGCTTCTGCATCAGGGATTAGATGGTATCTCTCGCTACTACAATTACAAATTGGGTGAAGACCGTTTCAACTTTGAGAATGAGTCGTTCCAGCAGTCGGAGGAACTGAATGAGAATCCTTATTCTGTCAATATCCCGATGATCTACTATTTCAAGGGACGCATGCACAAGGGATGGATTAACATCATCAATCCGTTCCGTGGGACCATTGTACTGGGTACGCCCGGTTCTGGTAAGTCGTTTGGCATCATCGACCCATTTATCCGTCAGCATGCGGCCAAAGGCTTTGCCATGATGGTGTATGACTATAAGTTTCCGACATTGGGAAAGACGCTGTTCTATCAATACTGCAAAAACAAGAAGCTTGGCAGGTTGCCGGAAAACTGTGGTTTCCACATCGTGAACTTTACCGATGTGGAGTATTCCAACCGTATCAACCCTATACAACGGAAGTATATTCCTGACTTGGCAGCAGCGGCTGAGACAGCTGCAACGTTGCTTGAATCGCTTAACAAGGGGGGCGACAAGAAAGGCGGCTCGGAGGCGTTTTTTCAGAACTCGGCCATCAACTTCCTTTCGGCAATCATCTATTTCTTCGTCAACTTCCATCCGACGGGGTTCAAGGACGGCAAGAAACTCACTCGTTACATCAAATACAAGGGGAAGAAACTAAGGCTGATGACAAAGAACTGGCATGACTATCGGGCTGTCGACAAGAACGGTAACATGATTCTTGACTTTGTGGATGAGTTGAGCCACGATGTGTCGGTGGATGAGGATGGCATGTTCGTGGATCTGAATGACTTCACTTATATCAGCCGTAACGGACAGAAAGTGCATATCGCTTCGTCCTGGTATGAAGATGAGCAGGGGCAGGTAGTGGAGCCTGACACCATTACAGGAGAATATTCGGATATGCCACATGTACTATCCTTCTTAGGTAAGCAGTACAGTGACGTATTTGACATCCTGATGCAGGATCAAAAAATACTCTCGCTCATGGCTCCGTTCCAGTCGGCTTATACCAACAAAGCGATGGACCAGCTCGAAGGTATGGTGGGTACGCTCCGTGTCAATGCAGCTCGCTTGGTTTCACCGGAAGCCTACTGGATTTTTACAGGGGATGACTTCGACCTGAAGATTTCAGACCTTGCCAGCCCTTCCTATCTCGTGATTGCCAACGACCCGGAGAAAGAGCAGATTGTGGGCGCACTGAATGCGCTGGTGCTCAACCGTCTCGTGACCCGTGTGAACAGCAGAGGGAATATTCCTGTTTCCATCATCGTGGATGAGTTGCCAACCTTGTACTTTCATAAGATTGACCGACTGATCGGTACGGCGAGAAGCAACAAGGTAGCAGTGACGCTTGGTTTTCAAGAGTTGCCACAGCTGGAGGCGGACTATGGCAAGAATGGGATGCAGAAGATTATTACCACTTGCGGTAACATTTTTATGAGTGCCGCCCGCAACAAGGAAACGCTGGAATGGGCGCAGAATGACGTGTTCGGTAAGGCGAAGCAGACGTCCAAGTCTATTACCATCAATGACCAGAAGGTTTCCACGTCTATCTCGGAGCGGTTGGACTTCCTAGTCCCTGCTGCCAAGATAGCGGACATGGCGACTGGTTGGCTCGCTGGTCAGTCAGCTCGTGACTTTACTCCGACGGAAGGTAGCATGATGCAGGGGTTTGACATAGAGAAGTCGGAGGAGTTCAAGACCTCGAAGTATTTCTGTAAGACCCACTTTGATATGGAACAAATCAAACAGGAGGAAAGTCTGTATGCCGACCTGCCAAAGATTTATCAGTTTGCCTCCAACCGTGAGAAAGAAATCATGCTGGGGCGTAACTTCAAGCGTGTCAATGACGAGGTGGATGCGATGATTGCAGAGTTGTTGGGCAAAGAAAAGAAAACAAAGTGACATGATCCTCGTTCAAGGTAAAGGGTTGTCAGGAAGCGCATTGAAGGTAATTGCATTGGTGTCCATGACATTAGACCACATAGCCTACTATCTGATGGACAATAGCATTGCCTACGATGTCATGCGAACGGTGGGTAGGATGGCTTTCCCCATCTTCGCATTCCTGCTGGTGGAGGGGTATGCGCATACCCGTTCCGTAAGAAAATATGCGCTGAGTCTTTTCGGTTTTGCTCTTGTGTCGGATATTCCGTGGTGGCTATTGAATCATGACAATACACATAATGTGTTCTTCACCCTGCTGTTGGGATTGGTGGCAATAGAGGGGTTAAGCAATGTTGGCAAGAAGTTTTTGCCCGGTTGCGTCTTGATGGTTGCAGTCTGTGGCATCGCTATGTGGCTACACGTCGATTATGAATATTCAGGAATACTGTTGGTTTATACGTTTTACGTGTTTCGCAAACACAATGTAGCGAAATATCTTTTGGCCTCCCTTTTTATGTACCAGTACGGTATGATTGGGGTTTGGCTGGGATTGGCTGCTATCCTTTGTTACAATGGTCAGCGAGGATTTATTACAGGACGATACACAAAGTATTTGTTCTATACATACTATCCACTAAATCTCTTGTTATGTTTTGTTTTCAAACCATCAAATCTACGTGCCTTAATCCTTATATGTGACTGACTTGACAAGATTTGCCCAATCTCTGAATTTCATACCTGGCAATTCACCATAAAATTTTTGTACAACCTTTATAGCTTCTAATGTGTGAGGAGTACTGATATCTAGTAAGGGTTTTAATTTAGCTAATAAGACTTCGTCCGTGATAGACAATATTTTTCCATCATTTGAGGAAGCTTCTTTGGAGATGGTTTCTCCATTAGTCTCTTCAAAAATGTTATGAATATTTTCAAAAAAGAGGACAAGATCCTTTCGCTTAAACAGAACAGGAATATCATCATTCCTAAGTTTTTTTCTTAACAATTCTCCTCCCACAACTTCTTCCTGGTAAACTTTGCGAGAATAGAACGAAACACTTTTCTTTTCATTTAAGCGTTTTTTTACGATGAAGAAATTCCAACATACTAACACATCGTTAAGTCGATCATATCCTAAAAACACAAATGGGATGGAGGATTTTTTTATATTGTTAAATTCATCCCTTTGAGGTAGCTGGGCTCTTGTTGTATCTGGTCGATCGTGGAAATATGCAGACGACAAGTTTTTTACATATACATAAAATTGTTCGCCCTTAAATTTCATAAGAAAGGGTTGCACACCATCAACATACTCAAAATCGGGTGATTTTCCTAGCATGCTTAGCATCAGTTGCAACAATGTTTCTGGTTGTATTTTATTATTCATTAGGGTTAAATGGACTTAAAAAGTTTAGAATTTGAAAATTTCGATGAAATAGCACTTAAAGAATTGATTTTTGTTAAATCGCATTCAAAATGAATATTTGAAATTTCCAATGGTATTTCCTTAGTTGGAATTGAGGGAATATCCTTATAATAATATAAGTTGTATGAATCTGCCGCTGATTGGTAATCATAATAAAAGTCACCAGCCTTTTCAAAGTCCACTCCTAAAGTGCTAGAAACAATTTCATCAAGTTTTATCTTTGTTTCCAATGATGTTAGTTTTTTCTCAATGGAATCCATTAAATCAAAGATTGTAAGGCCTTTTCCTGAGGGCAAGACAAATAAGGACGCTATTATCAAGTTAGATTCTTGGTTGGGAGAAAGTTGATTCAATGAAAAACTATGTATTCTCTTACTTTTTGATGTACTCTTTACTTCCAATTTGTCTATTCCATCATTAAAATCAAAAATATCATTCGTTTCAGTATGCCATGCTTGAATAAGATATTCAGGCAGCGCTGAATGCTCTATAACAAACAACTCCGCCCACAACCCTTGTATTGTTTTCTTTGGAGGCTTTGAAAAACAATGGAAAAGTTTTACTAATTTTTCAATCTCAGATTCTAAAAGTTTTGGATTTGGTTCGTCACCAATTTTATCCAACACAATACTAATTACGTCTAAAAAATAGTTCACCAAATCTGGATTATCCGTTTTTAGTACTACTATTGTATAAACATTATTCATTTCTTTTCTGACATCATCTAAAATCAGGGAGCAATGTTGATTGAATAACACCGATATCAAATCAAGATTATAATTCGAGACTGGCCCAGTTAACGAACTTTGAATAAAGAACATAGGGTAACCTTTTTCTGAAACTCCTAATTTATGTGTATCAGAAAAGGGTAAATTTTGGGCTGTAAAACAATTGTCTAAACTCTTATTACGAGAACGTAACTCATTAAAAATCGAACTGACACCTTTATTCATATTTTTATTCTTCTGTTTCAACATAGTTAATTGCAAATTCCGAAGGATAATAGATTGCTAATGTATAAGCGATCTGTCCTCCCCATTGTACAGAATCACATTTAAGTTTAACTTTATGAATCTGTATGCAAATAGAATCATCAAACTTGATAGCAGCATCACCTGGGTAAACTTTTACGCCATTTGTTGAACGGCCAGAATGTAAGTTAACAAGCCGTTGGTTTTTTTCATTGAACGCACGTACTCTAGGCTCGCCCTTATATGCCATATTAATAATATAGGCATATTCTAATGAATTATTTTTCTTGGACATTAAATATTTCATATACCTTAATGTAGCCTGTTTTCTCGCGGCATCAGGCATATTTTGAAATTTGAATTCAGTCAAAAATTCAACTACATCCTGTATTTTTAATTTTATATACGAATGATTACGGTCTGGAGTTCCAAAATCTTCGTATAAATTCCATTTTTGTATCCCAATAAATGTATTTACAAAAGACATGTTTTCTTCGATGGCTTGGAAAGCATTCATTTTTCTCCAACCGTTAAGTTTAGTCGTAACAGTGTTCTTTGACAGTATGTTTTTTCTTGTAGCATTAAGTCTGTCTGTAATTATTAGAAGTCGCTCAACATCTTCCAATTTGTCATTTTCTTTAAGCCATTTACGCATTTCCTCTTCATGCTCTACGTATTCCTTATATTCCAAAATCGCCTCATAAGGCAAAAAAACTCGACATGACCAAAGATAATTTTGTTTATAACCGAAGAAACGACAACGCTGTTGAATTGTATCAGCTGTTGATTTTCCTACACTATATCGCGGCATGTATGTAATAGCCAAATGTTCTACCGTAAATCCTCGATTTAACATATCTGCACCAACGAGAATGTGGGAACGCGAACCGGTCCAGTCAATCTCTTTATTTTCACCTTGCTTTTTATTACGACTTATAAGAAGTTCTGTATTAGTATCGAGAATTATATCAGGTATATTCTCCCAAATTTCTGAAAAATTTGGGTAGGCGTCGCTATGTTCCTTATACATTCGAATAGCTTCATTATAATTCTGAAAGAAGCGCTTTTTTAATTCAATATACCCAGGATCATGCTCCCCATGCGAAATATGTTCATACCAACTATCAAGTAAATCTTTAATCCATCCGTAAAATTTTTCACTTGCATCTTGTTCTCTATCTGCATGAATCATCATAGAAAGAAAATTTTCCGTCTTTTTAATAGCAACCACTATTGCGACACCCATAAGATGTAACTGTAAAGCGGAAATAAGGGATTCTGGACAGTTTGTCAAATTTCTATGTTTCGAGTGGTATACTTCATCTTCTGGAATTTCAATTATTAACCCAGGTTCATCGCAAAAGAATGTTTTACCACCTGTATATTTTTTCCCTGCTGTCAGCACCGTATGATATTTGGGAGAAAGTAAATCCATAATGCTTATCAAAAGGGGACCCTGAGGAGTTGCCGTATACTGAATGTAAGAGTGATTGGCCAAACAACTTCTCAGTTTCAAAATACTACTATATGTTGTTGTATATTCATCATCTTCCCATTCTTCTGATTTGCTATTTTTATAAGCATAGCCGTTCAAGCTAGCTTGATCAGCTTCATCATCAATAATCAAAACACCTGAATTTCCTAAGGTATTTTTTAATTGACTTGATTTAAACATATCAGCCAAAGCAGATATATATTTGTAATGCTTTAAGACCGTAATCAGAATTGTTGGTTTTAAAGTCATTCTTAAAGTATTTCGAATGCGTTGCTCATCTGCTATAGATGGATTTTCAAAAAGTTTATAATAATTGCCATTAATCCCATCATTCACAAGGTCTTTTCTAAGTCGTTTGGTTGTTTGAGCCAAGAGGTTGTTCTTTGTGCCGGCAAAATAAATAATTACCCTAAATCCATTGTCATGTGCAAGTGCAGACAAAGTTGTGAATGACATCGTTTTGCCACTCTGCACGTATCCTACCACTAAATTTGTAATTGATTGAACTGCGTCTTTGTTGGGATTAGTACAATGTGAGAGAATCTGAACAGTCTCTTCGCGAAGTGTATTTATCCCATCTTTATCCAACTTCTCTGCAAATCTATTTAATAAATCTGTCGTTTGCTCTCCAATTATGGGGCTAAAGGAGTCACGATCATTCTTCTTTATTTTTATTTCCATTACTAATGTAAAATATATTGATTAAATAACAATCTAACATTTGCACCATATTTAGTACCTCTTTCAGGTGCCATTATTTCTGCTAATGTCAGAGCTTTAAATATCGATATTATAGGTTCATAGTCTCGTCCTTTCTTAAACTGCTCAAATCGTGTAAAAAAAGGATGAGCCAGATTGATTTTGCATGAAACAGATTTTGAACCTGTAATTATACCATCATTGGTTTCTCCTACCACTATTGAATATAGAGAATCTGTTTCCGTCTCTGTTACCAATTCCATAGACAAAACATAATTTTCTTTATTATATTCAAACGTTTCTTTATAGCTATCGAGTGGCTTTGCATTTACAATTCGTTCTTCATTTTCTTGAACATATTGTGTATTGTTTATCTTTGTTTCTACTTCACTTATCTGACGTGAAAGTTGTTTTGGCTTTTTCTTTTTCTCTAGATCATTTTTTATTGCCTTGGATATTTTTGCATATTGTTCCTTACCATGCTGGCGATAATTATCCGTTTGGCTTAAAATATTATATTCATCAGCTTTGAGTTCATCTCTCAAAGCCTCCATAAATAAATATAAATCATCTTCCTCCCTTATTCCATTCTTATTAAACGAAACATCAAAGCCTTCTAATTCAAGTTCACCGAAAAGACGACGATAACGAAAACTACCTGTTTGACCAAATAAAACTGAGGGGAAATACCTCTCGTCACCTCCACCAACAATAACTCGGCCTCTTCTTAAAAGTACCAATCCATTAGCTCCATTTTGAATTTTGTCTAAAATGGCGATGAATCCTTTTGCCTTGTATTTTCCCATTTGGAAGTCGACAAATCTCTTCCACAAAATATTTTTTTCTTCGGGGGTCTTGTAGTAAGGAGCATTCAATATCTTATAGTTAGGAGCGTCAAGAGAAACTCCATTCACTATAATTTCGACATCTCTACTTCTTAGGAAATATCTATATATACTAGATAAATGACGACGTATTTTGTCTATCTGACCCCGTTTCGGTGCATTTGCTGATAATTGTGACAATACTATCTGCGTATAATGCTCATTTACATCGCAAGGTTTCTCGTCAACTATCAAATCTTCTTTTTCCTCAACAGTTACCTTATGTAAATCAAACTCTGTGAACCTCTCCACGTCTTCACCTAAAGCCTTAGTTGTGATAGTCCATTTATTTGCAAGCCACACTGATGCCGTCTTCATACCCATACCGAACTCATTTAATCCTGTGTCATCAACAGGTATGTGTGCGGGTTCAAAAGCACGGAGATAGTTATTTGCATCAATGCCTGCTGCATTATCGTTTATAACAATAATCTCATTATCCCAGTCTATTTTTATTTCAACTTTTAGCTTATAATTAGGTTCTACAGCTAATAACTCTTGCTTATGATTAAGAAAACTTTGCACTGAATTATCAACATATTCGCCTAAGGTATAAGATACAGTATTATTCAAATTCCTGAATGTACTGTATACATTGGGCTTAAGTGCTATAGAAACTCTATCTATTGTCATCATAATTATAAAACAAAAGATTATTAGCAATACGTTTTACAACTTCTACATTTACAGCATTACCAAAAGCCTTGAAAGCACTTGCTATAGTATCTGGATATTCTTTTAAGTCCTCCATACACTGCAATTTGGCTCCTTCTAACCTTGTCATATATCTACCCTTTTCCCCATTAGGTGTCATAACCCAAGGAAGAATAGGAATTTGTGTCGTGGTTAAGACTAATGCTGGAGAATATGTAGGCTTTTTTACACGTATCCCAGACGGTCTGAATTGTATTATCTTATGATATATATTAGGAGTTTCCTCGTAACCACAGTTCCATTCAAATTTCTGATGGCTATTTTCGAATCCAGGCTTTCTAATCTGAGATATCCATGTATCTATCCAATTTTTATTATCTTTATAAAACTGACGATTTTGTCTTATAAATTGTTTTTTCCAATCGGGAAATTGTCTGCCACTTTTTGGTTTTGCTTGTGCATAAATGGGGAGGGCTTGCAAATAATCATCTTTACTATACCCTTTAATAATTTCTCCAAATTTACCTTTTTTCCCAAAAAGTTGACGTGATTGTTGATAATAAGGTGCAGCTCCTTCAAACTCATAGGTTGCTCCAAATTCCATTGCCCATATAGGGAATGTTGGCAACTGTGCTCTGTTAAGACATAGCAAATCAAGAAAATTCTGCCATGCTTGTATATGCACCCTTGTTATTGGACGCAACGACATATAATCTGTGTCTTCGGGCACTATTATTGAATTTATATTACATTTTTGGCGGTCTTCATGATTCGGAAATTTAAATCCTTTTAACCCGCCTTTACTTTTGAGTCTACCAACTATATACATCCTGTTGCGATGATGAGGTATTCCAAAGTAGTGTGGTGATATTACATCATCTTTTACATCATATAAGGAAGAAAGTTGGCTATATATAACTTTATAAGTGTTTTTTTTATCATGAGACTTTAAATTTGGAACATTTTCAAGGAAGACAAACTCTGGTCTATGGAATTGCAAAATTTCCATAATCTTATAAAAAAGATTTCCCCGATCTTTTTCGTCTCCAAACCCTTGCTGTTTGCCTGCTTGAGAAAAAGGTTGACATGGGAATCCGCCACACAATATGTCGTGATGGGGAATATCACGTTTAATATCAACATCGTTAATATCCCCTGAACATTTCATGTTGAAATTTTTTTCATACAAATTTCGCAAGTCAACTTGAAGTTCGCTAGCAAACACACACTTGCATCCAAGTTTCTGCAAAGCGAGGTGGAAACCACCCAGCCCTGCAAACAAATCAATAAATGTATATGATTTGTCAAATAAAGAATTTGAATTCATTGATCACCCTCCTTAGAATACGGCTCAACCAAATCATCTAAGCTTACAGAGAGCATCTTGGCTATTTCTATTAATTGAGATACTGAGGGTTGAATTTTATTAGTTGTCCAACGTGAGACTGTCATATCAGTGACACTCAATTGCTGGGCTAGCCATCGATTGGTGATGTGCTTGTCAGCAAGTACAACCCTTATTCTATTGGGATAAACATTTGTCTTCATATTTATTTAACTTGAACAATATACATACTGTGTCCAAAGTTAATCATAAAATGTGACATAGAAAAGTCTATTCCAAAATTATCTTAAGAGATTTTTTATATAGATAAGAAATCGTTTTTATCTACACCATCATCTAATTATCTAAAATATAAACTTATTGTTAATCTATGTATATTTTCTACATAATTTTCATCTTCTGCATAGCCTATCTTATTTAGGAAATCATAGTAATTACCACCTTTATATTTGTACTGCACATAGTCTTTGTAGGCCTTCACGCTCTCTTTCCATGAGCTGAAAGAATAGTAGCCACCATTGCTTGGCCGTCGTAAGCCGAAGAGGTTATTGTTTTCAAGACAGGCTCTGGAAGTGAAGTAACCTGTTTCAAGCAGGGCTTGTGCCACTACGATTTGGGGGAACTTCACATCATACTGACGGAGAACGGCCATCAGGTTTTTGATGTTCAACGCTCGGTCTGGCTTTGTGCCGAAGCGGAGATATGCCATTTTATCTTGTAATTCAGTGATGTAGCCATTGAGATAATCAACGAAGAGACCGGGATCTACACTTCTGCCTTCCTTTCTTAATCTGATATGCAGGTGCGGACCGGTGCTTTTGCCTGTATTTCCTGATATACCCACGATGGTTCCTGCCGTCACCGCATCGCCCTCATGGACGGTTATCATGCTAAGGTGTCCGTACAGACATTCAAAGATGCCATGCTCCAACACGATATAGTTGCCGTAGCCTTTGTTGCCATAGTGTACTTTCTTGATGATACCGGGCAGCATAGCATAGACATGGGCATGGTTGCATTGCAGGTCGATGCCGTTATGAAAGGCAGTGCAATTGCTCACGGGGTCTTTTCTATAACCATAGGCAGAAGTGAGTTTCAGGAAGTCAAGGGGTAAGCAAACATTCATACGCTGACTGATCAAGCCAAAAAGCAGGGAGTCCTTCACGTTGACAAACAGTGGTACATCCTTTTCGATGCTCACTTCCATGCCGTTTCCTGTCTGGAACGAAATGTCCATAGGACGAACCTTTATAGTGTCCTTTTGTTGTAGCGTAACTCTTTGTTTTACAGTCATTTTCTGCTTTGTAACTATCTGTGGTCTGAGGGTAAAGAACTGTGCTACCATATCACCACTAAAAGACATGGCAGCAGTGATCGTCAGAAATAATCGGTATCGCTGTCTTATATTCATCTTCTTTTGATAATTTTGTTCATGCGGAGCCCTCTTTTGCGGGTTTTTCGTTTACAAATTTACCTTCAAACATTTAACGTATGGAAGATGTGATGACTTTTCAAACCCAAGGAACTGTTTTAGACAAATTGAAGCAGTTGGGTATCAACGAGGAGAAACTGGCGTCGATGCCTGATGCTCTGAAAGTTCCGCTGCTTTGTGGAGAGGTGACGCCTGTTTTCATGGCCAACACGGAAACATCAAATGGCAAGGTGATACAGTTACCGATGAAAGCCCAATTCGTACTGGATGATAACGAGCAAGTGTTACTGATGACTTACCCACTCCGTAGGGAGATTGCCAATGAATTAGGACTTAACCAGAATGAACTCCAACGAGTGCTGTCTGGCGAGGTAATACGCAAGGAAGTGGACGTGGAGGGAGAAAGGAAAGTTAGATTTGTTCAGTTGGATAAGGAAACGAACTCGCTCATGCACCGTAATGTGACCAGCATTCCTATCGGGACAGAACTACAAACACGAGATAAAGTGAAGGACATCGAGCTGGGTGCCAATCAAAAGGAGGCATTGCAGGAAGGTAAACCTGTGGAATTGGCTCTCGGCGACACCAAGGTAACGGTGGGCGTTGACCTACATGAGCCACAAGGCTTCAAAATTGTCAACGGCGACATGAGAGAGTGGGAACGATTGCAACAGATGCGCTACGATGATGCTCACGAGGATTTTATGGGTTATGTGATGACCGACGAAAACCGCTGGGAATACCAGAAAGTGGTGGAACGCCAAGCCATGACCAACACCCCCTCGGAGTCTATCGAAAAGAAACAGCATACTGGCTTGATTCGATAGCACAAGACTAATAACCATCCTCCCAAACAAGGGATTCTTTAATATTCTGCTCCCGGCTTGTCACTTTCATAAGAGCCAGTGAGTGCTTTAACATTCCTCTCTATTGGCGAGTTCTTCTGTTGTAGAACCGTAGCGTTAAAGCATATCACGACAAGCAAGGTGGGTAGAAAGAAATACAAAAATCTTGATTTCGACTACATTGTCAGCTCCGTGGCTGGCTATGCCAAAGTTGCTCCGATTGCCCGAAAGGTGAAAGCTGGGGACGACATGGCCATTGCCAAGGCTGCGGCGATGATGACTGCGGCAGTCAGAAATGTCATGCCTAAAGACAAGCAGGTGGTACTGGTACCTATCCCAAACCGCACCGGCAGGGCCGGTTACACCAAGACGCTGGCCGAGAAAATAAGCGAAGCACTGCATCTGCCTGTCATCGACGCGCTGGCAAGCAATACTCACGATCCGCTTTATCTGGTGAAGAAGACCAATGGCTCGCTCGATGAGGTGCCGCTCTACTTTTATCGCATCCGCAGGCTACCCAGGAACAAGATACCCATACTCATTGACAATGTACTCGACACCGGTCATACGGCAATGGCCGCATATGAAGCAATGGGCAGACAGGACACGCTGATGGCGGTACTCGGTGATACGCATAAGTTCACGCCCAACAAATGGAAGTCGGATATTTACCCTTTAATTGACAACAATATGGCAAGTAAGAAAAAAGAAGAGGTGCAGCAGCAAGCTACCCTGAAGGAAGAGCCGACGGCTCAAACCGAGAAAAAAGCTGCAAAGAAAACGACAAAGCTCCCGAAGTCAAAGACGCTGGCAGAGCTGTACGAGAACATGAAGGAGATGCACCCTGATGCCATCCTGCTCTTCAGAACGGGAGACTTCTACACAACCTTGAACGCTGATGCCTCCAAGGTGGCTGACACATTGGGGCTCAAAGCGAACAAGCCTGCCAAGGCAGAAGACGGCTCTCTGCAGGTTACATTTCCCCATCATGCGCTGGACACGAATCTGCCCAAACTCATCCGGGCTGGTCTTCGTGTGGCTATCGTGGACAGTCTGGAGAAGAAGCAAAGTGTAGAGAAATCAGTGTCGGAGAAAGCGGAAACGTCAGCACAGGAAAAGAAAGAGGAAGGAAAATCCGTGAAGAAAACGGCAACCGTCAAGCAGGAGCATCAGCCGCGTGAGCCGCAGATGGTTACGGTCAATGGCGACAAGGTTTCCCATGCCCATGCCTTTCAGTCCAAGGTGAATCCAGCCGACTGGTTCTATGTGGCGCAGCTCAATGGTAAGCAGCTCAACCCCATGAAGATGGACGCTGCCGACATCGCTGCCTATCAGAAACGGGAAGCGAAGGTGGAGAATATGATGCAGAAATATTATCCCACAAAGCTGGCTCCTAAAGTATCTGCCGAGGAGTACAAGGCCGCCAACATCCTATCTGACGGCAGGGTGATTGACAAGATGACTGTGTATAAGGAGAAAGATGAGCAGCGGGCTGACTATGGCAAGTACAAACTCTATGCCCAGGTGGGCGACCAACGAATGTCGGCTCTTATGACCAAAGAAGACCAGAGTGCTTTCTTCGACCGCGTGACGACACCGGCGGCATTGGTAGAAAAGAATTTTGGCGAACGGCTGCACCTGGCATCGGCCTATGCCGTCTATCAGCTCCCTGCCAACATCAATGTGGAGGATATCCGGGTGGCAAAGGACAACATGGACGGCAAGTGGAAGATTTCAGCTGCCGTGGGCGAGAACGGACGCACGGAAAAGAAGGCGATTTCCTTTGACGACGGCTTTTCTCTCTTCCAAGCTAAGACCGTCACTCGTGAACAGCTGGCAGCCAAATATCTCTCAGATGACATCAAGGTGCTGTCGGGTCAGAAGCAGGCTATCAGCAATGGACTGAAAATGTAGCCCTTGGGGGGATTTCTATAATGAACACAGATAACATAAATTCAAAAAAAATGGCATATAGTTTTGAAGAGCTGGTCCAGCTCAAACAGGACAGACGGATAGGATGGCTGCAGTTCACGCTTGAAGGTGAACATGCGGACGACTTCATGCAGTGGTGCAAGGAACACAACATCCATCCCAGCGAAGATACCGCAGAGTTCTATATGGAGTCGGTGGAACTGAGTATGCAGGATAAGCAAATCTTGGCGGAGGACGACTATGACTACAGCTGGAACTGAAACAAAGACGCTCGGTCAGAAAGCCGTGGACAGGTTCACGGAGATGATGATTGAGCGCATGGAACAGATGAAGTCCGTTGGCTGGCATAAGGGGTGGATTGGCAGTGCTACTGCTCCTGGTGCCATGCCGCAGAATGTATCTGGGCGTGGATATTCGGGAAGTAACTCTTTCTTCCTCCAACTGGACACGGCTCTCCGTGGCTACTCCATGCCCGTGTACCTCACTTTCAAGCAGGCCAACGACATGGGAGCACATGTGAAGAAAGGTGAGTCGGCTATGCCAGTGCTCTACTGGGATATCATGGCAAGGGACAAGGATGGTAAGAAAGTTTCTAAAGAGGCCTACCGCAAGATGAGCCTTGCAGAGCGGATGCAGGTGCAGACCATTCCTTTCCTAAAAGCCTTCAATGTGTTCAATGTCGATCAGACCAATCTGGCTGAGGTGAAGCCTGACAAGATGGAAGCTCTCAAAAAACTGTTTGCCCCACCGGAGCTGCGTGATGCCGAGGGGATGTTTACCAGCAAGGCACTCGACCGTATGTTTGAGAAGCAGGAGTGGATTTGTCCTATCCAATATGACAAGCAGGTACCCGGTGCATACTTCTCTCCCACCAAGGACATCATCGTCATTCCAAAGAAAGAGCAGTTCAACATCGGCAAGACACTGGAAGAGGTCTATAAGGACGGTATGGAATACTACTCCACGGCCCTGCACGAGATGGCTCACTCCACCGGTACGGAAACTCGGCTGAACAGGGGCAGCCATGATAAGTTCGGCGATGCGAAATACGCCAAGGAGGAACTGGTGGCAGAGCTGACGGCAGCGATGGTTGGCAACTCAATGGGCTTTGATAAGCGTATTCTGGACAACAATGCGGCTTACCTCGATAGTTGGATCTCCACTCTCAAGGAGAATCCTAAGTTCATCGTGTCGGTGATGGCCGACGTGAACAAGGCTGCCAACATGGTACTGGAAGAGGTGGACAAGCAGAAGATGGCGTTGGGTGAAGAGCCTTTGCTCGATAAAAACAGAAACCTTTCTACCGACATTCCCAAGGACAAGGTCGTTTTTGAGAACGCCTCCATCATCAAGCAGAACGACGGCGACTATGCGGTGCGAGCCTCATTCCAAGGTCAAGATTTGGGACTCAAACCGATTGACCGAAATGTGGGCATCCTTTATTTCTCTCTCTCGGAAGAAACGGAGAAGGCGCGTCTGCTCTCCCATACGCTGGAAAAAAGTTTTGGCGATGTGGTCATGGCACAGACACAGCAGCATGCTCATCGTATGAAAATATAACCCTTTATACTTGTAGGCAGTTATGAAACAGAGTGTAAACTACAAAGACCTAAAAACAAAGGTAGGCGTAGATGATATTGCCTATTATCTGGGCTATCGTCTCGACCGCTCGGCTGGTGTGGGAAGATACATTGAAATGGTCTTGTCTGACTCCACGGGGCATCAGGACAAGCTCATCATCAAGAACCCGAAGGAGAAGGCGGCGCAGACTTACTTCCGGCGTAACGGGGCGAGAGGCGGCGATGTGGTATCTTTGATACGTGAGAACCTTAGCAGCTTCCACGAGTCTGGAAGAAACGAGTGGGAAATCATCGGCAAGGTGATGGCCCACTTCGCCAATGAGCCGATTCCTGACTATGGAGATAGCCAGTATCTTGCGAAAGCTGGGTACACGGGTAATACCGTGTTTGATCCGAAACGCTATGAAACGAAGGATGTTAATGGTGCGCCTTCTGAAGTGATGGCGTTCTTTGCCCAGCGTGGCATCAACGAGGAGACGGTGATTGTCTTCGCACCATTTATCAAGCAAATAAGGGACAACAGCCATACCACCTACAAGCAGTTCAACATCGGCTTCCCTTATACGGAGGCTGGCAAGGACAAGGTGGTGGGCTATGAAATCCGTGGCTTTGGCTCATTCAAGAGTAAGGCAGCTGGTACTAACTCGACGACGGGGGCATGGATTGCTGATCTCTCACAAGGTGGAGAGCCTACAGACATCAGACATGTCTATTTCGCTGAAAGTGCCTACGACATCATGGCGTTCTATCAGCTGAATCACCTTCGCTTAGATAGTACTCATTCGGCATTCGTATCGTTGGGTGGCACGTTCTCCGACAGTCAGATCAAGGGTATCATGACGCATTACCCGGAAGCTAAGGCGATGGACTGTTTTGATAATGACCTTGCTGGGCGTATCTATGGAATCCGCATGGCTGCCTTGCTGGAGGGCATCCGCTTGAATGTGCATAAGGAAGAGGACAAGGTGAAGATTACTGTTGGCGATAAGAACTTTGGCATTCCTAATGAACAGCTGTCCATCCGTGAGCTTCGCAAGCATATCCACATCCGCTATAATACAGGTGAATGGAAGGCTGCTGCGAACTACAAGGACTGGAACGACCAGCTGATGGGTAAACAGATGGAAGTTGTGGCGGTAGAAAACAAGTTTGCAAGGAATCGGAATCTGGCTGACCGCCGAGAGAAAGGGGTGGCCTTATGAAACGAATCTTCATCATATCATTGTTGGGTAGTTTAACTTTCTGCCCTATGATGGCACAACAGACGGACCCGACGCTGACGGGTGCAGTGATAGCGCAGAGCGGAATGCTGAAAAAGATTTTCAAGGACCGCGAGAAGACACAGAAAAAAATCATTGCTGCGGAAACGGCTGTCACTGTGGCGATGGACAGAATGCACAAGGTGGAGGACAAGATGCTGGCGTATCTCTCCAATGCACAAGGAGCCATGCAGAACCTTTATCAGATCAAGCGAGCGGCAGAGCTGACAACAGTAGAGATTCCACGAAACATGAGCCTGTTGCGCCAGTCGCTGCCCGGTCATCTGAAAGGAACGGCCATTACTCTTTTGGTGTCTGATGAACTGACGGATGCTGCCACGCAAATGGCTTCGCTATATCCGTTCATGAAACAACTGGTAACGAGCGGCACATACAACGTGAATGGCTATGATGCCACCGGCAAGTCTGTGAATGAGAAGCATAAGGTAAACCTACTGTCATCGGCGGAACGGTATTACATTGCCAATGAGGTGGTGACGAAACTGGAGACGATCAACACCGATCTGTGGCTGCTGGCATGGCAGGTAAGGACGTACTCGTGGAATGACCTGTGGTTTGGGCTTGATCCTGAAGGTTGGGCCACGGTGATGTCAGGAAAGGCGATTGTGGATGGACTAATCTATGAGTGGAAATATATTTGAGAGGTCTGAATGTGGGCATTTTTCTGTACTTTTGCATGGCGACACTTTGTTATTTCGAGGAAGAGCAGTGCAAACAGCGGATTTGCCTGATAATCATTAAACTTTAAGAAATAGCAAAGATATGAGTGATACAAATAACTTAATGATTTGCCCTGTTTGTGGCAGAGGTACAATGGTGCACGACGAGCAGGACTGGAAGTGCAGTGAGCAGTCCTGTGGATTCGTTATCCCTAATCGTTTGTTTAATTTGGAGATAACGGAGGAACTGGTGGCGCCACTTGTCAAGCATGGTCATACGGGGGTGCTCTCGCTGCAAAACAAGGACGGACAGTATTTTAAGGCGGCTCTCGTCATCCGTAATGGAAAGGTGGTGGTATCATCAGGTGTACATTACATCGACGGAGTATGTCCTATCTGTGGAGGTAAGATGCGCAAGACCTCAAAGGGCTACCGATGTGAAAATTCCATCGGTGAGCATCCATCGTGTGACTTTATGATTCCGGGTATTATCTGCAACCGTAGGATTATGGAGCAGGATGCCGTGGCGTTCTTGAATGGCAAGCATATTGCCCTGGAGGGCTTTGCCTCAAATGAGTGGAAGATGTTTGCCTCGTCGTTGTCGATAGCCGAAGGCAAGGTGAAGCTGGAATCGCGCATCGCAAAGTGTCCGCATTGCGGCGGCGACCTGCATGTTGGGCTGAAGGCCTACAACTGTGCCAATTATCGCAATGCCGAATATCCATGCAAGTTCTCCATCTGGCGTAACATCAGCGGTCATGCCGTATCGGTGGAGGAGGTGAAGCAAATTTGCGAACAGGGCGTAACCAGGGACTGCATCGAATTTTACAAGGAAGACGGTACAGTGTACTACAAGCGGTTGCAACTGACACCTGAAAAAGACAGAATAATCATGATTTAAGCAGTTATTAGTGATGAAAAGAAAAAGTATTATATATGTAGTGGTGGCATTGTTATGCCTCACTGGTTGTAAAAATAAGCGTCATGCGTTGAAGCAGTTGGCTGTGGAGAATCTGAAACAGTCGGTGGAATATCCTAAGCAATTGCAGGTGTTGGCGATATCAGAGCCTGATTCGGCTTTTGGGTTCAGCTACTTCTCGCAACAAGAGAAGGCAGGCATCATCCGTATCATGAAGTCGGTCACGGATAGTATTATGAAACGTACCAACAATATGCAGTCGCTGGACATCAATGACTTCTACGTGATGGATCTCGCCGAAAGGCAGATGCGTGCCAACTCGGACATTCGACAGATGCTCAGTCAGGCTACTGGCAAAAAGGAATGGACGGGATGGAAAGTGAAGATCGACTATCAGGCGGTAACGCATCATGGCATGAAATACAATGCTGAACGGTGGTTCTTCATCAGTAAGGACGGCAAGTCAGTGGTGAGGACGTTTGAGCTACCGCTGCCATAAAAGTTCTTTCATGAAGATACATAATCGAGTAGGAGGTAAACACTAATCATAGGTGTTTATTTCCTACTTTCGTGTTCACCGACCTCTCACACCACCGTACATGCGGTTCCGCATACGGCGGTTCCTATTTTGGGTACCATTCGAGATACGCCCCCATTAAAGTTGCATACCCTGCTGAGCGTAGTCTATAGTTATCTATCGCCCTTGTTAAAATAGGACTATCAGCTATTCGCCAATAACCCTTGCGAGTATTACCCCATTCGTATGCTTTGTATTTATCAATACCACATCTGATGAGGTTTGCCACTTTTGTCTTGGTTTTCTTCCAAGCTTTCCATATACACATGCGTATTCTACGTCTTAACCATTCGTCTGTTTCAAGCATGAGACGTTTCATATTGGCAAGGTGATAATAACCGACCCAACCTCGTATGTATTCTTTCAGCTTATGCTTTCTCTTGGTATATCCCCATCCATTGCTGCGACTTGTCAATTCTTTTAGCTTTGACTTCATCTTGGCTTTGGACTTGGGATGCACCATGAATTGGCTTTTGCCTTTCATCACATAAAAGGAGTAGCCGAGGTATTTCACTCCTCGCACATACGACACTACGGTCTTTTCCTTGTTGACTTTGAGATATAGAGTATTCTCTATAAATCGGGTTATAGACTCCTTCACTCGCATTGCAGCCCTTTTGGACTTACAGAATATCATCGAGTCATCGGCATAGCGTACAAAGGGAAGACCTCTGCGTTCAAGTTCTTTATCCAATTCGTTGAGCATGATGTTACTCAACAACGGACTTAGCGGTCCTCCTTGGGGAGTTCCTTCTTCGCTCGCTTCAAACAAACCTTTGTTCATTACACCGCTTCGGAGATATTTGTGTATAAGACTGACCACTCTGCCGTCTTTTATCGTACGACTGAGAATTTCTATGAGTTTACTATGGCTCACAGTGTCGAAGAAACGTTCGAGGTCAAGGTCAACTACATAAATGTAGCCTTCGTTGATTATCCTCTGCGCTCCACGAAGTGCGTCATGGCAGCCTCTTCTCGGACGGAAGCCATAGCTTGTCTTGGAGAATTGGTTCTCATAAATAGAAGTCAGTACTTGGTTAATGGCTTGTTGCACCAAGCGGTCTACTACTGTAGGTATGCCCAAAAGGCGCATCTTGCCGTTGTCTTTGGGTATCTCTACCCTCTTGACTGGGTTCGGACGGTAAGAGCCGTCAATCAAGAAACAGATGAGCACATCCTTATTGGTTAAGAGCCATGGATGCAGCTGCTCACATGACATCTTGTCGATACCACCACATCCCTTGTTTCTCATCACAGCCTTGTAGGCTCGGTTGAGATTTGCAGGGCTAAGGATTTGCTCGAGGAAGTGTCCCTTGTCAAATGGTACTTCCACGATGTTGTCTTCACACATCCACATGAAGGTCTGCACTCCCCCATACCATTTGGTTTCCGACCTATCTCTTTGGGGACAGCT
>NZ_JRPT01000016.1:0-5327 GCF_000762865.1 Prevotella sp. S7 MS 2
GCAGAAGAAGTTCACGTTGGAGCGTCCGGCAGCTCTTTCTTATCAAGATAAGGTGATCGTTTCTGCCGCGACTTATCGTGATGTTTCCCATCATTATCATGTGTGTGATACCATGGGTTGCCAATATGGAGGTGCGCGATGTGGCTGTCCGTATCGTCG
Organism: Prevotella sp. S7 MS 2; assembly: GCF_000762865.1. Lineage (NCBI taxonomy): Bacteria > Pseudomonadati > Bacteroidota > Bacteroidia > Bacteroidales > Prevotellaceae > Prevotella > Prevotella sp. S7 MS 2. The sequence continues at coordinate 160 of NZ_JRPT01000016.1, forward strand.
ATAACGACCACTCGCAACTTTCAGCACGGCTTATCCATCGTGTGGAAGCTTCTAATTATTTCACATTTAGAGGTATATCTGCGTCGTACGATGAAGCATTACGGGATGTAGAAAAGGGGCATGCCGACGTGATAGTAAACATTCCGCGCTCCTATGCACGCGACATTGAGCAGGGAAAAGTCCCTCAAGTGCTCATTGCAGCCAATGCTGTGAATGGCACGAAGGGTAGTCTTGGTGCCTCGTATATGGCCAATATTGTGATGCAAAATCTGCCTGTATATCCCGGTAAATCGAATGTTCAAGGCGGTATTGTGACCAAGAATCTCTACAATCTACATCAAGATTACAAGGTATTTATGATTCCGGCGTTCATGGCAATGATTATGATTATGATTTGTGGATTTGTTCCTGCGCTTAATATTGTAGGTGAAAAGGAAGCCGGAACCATCGAACAAATCAACGTAACACCTATTAGTAAGATGGACTTTATATTGGCTAAGCTCATTCCTTTTTGGTTGATTGCCATCTTAGAACTCACCGTTTGTCTGCTCATATCGTGGCTGTTATATGGCTTAGTGCCTGCCGGTAATGTACTGTTTATCTATCTTTTGGCAGTGTTGTTAGCTATTATATTCAGCTGTATTGGGCTCATTGTGTCCAACTATAGCGATACCATGCAACAAGCTATGCTCGTGATGTGGTTTATACTGGTGTGTATGATTCTGTTGAGCGGCCTCTTTACGCCCACTCGCAGTATGCCCGACTGGGCTCAAGTGTTGGTTACGGTCATCCCCGTACATTATTTTATAGATGGTATGAGAGCCGTGTTTGTACATGGTGCAGGCTTTGCGGGTATCACTACTCAACTTTTGGCGCTCACCATCTTTGCTCTGTTGATGGGTAGTTGGGCTGTGGTTAGTTATCGAAAGAATGTTTAAAAGGGGGCAGTTGATAAGTTTACGAGTAGACAAGTTAACGAGTTTGGAATGAGAAGTGACGAGTTAGGAGTGATGAGTTTATTGTTTCTTATTTAGAAAGAATCTCTATTGGATGCTTAAATTGAAATAATTACAATTTAATTTGACTCGTATTCTATTATTATTTATCTTTGCTTACATATTCATAGCGTATAGGATGTAATATGAAAAGTGCATCTTCGAGCGGATAAGGAAATATGATTGCAGCGCCATCTAAGCGTATTGCGACAAGGAATACATCAATACAAAAAATAAAAACAAAAACATTATGAAGAAGAAATTTATCTGTACTGTATGTGGTTTGGTTGTTGAAGGAACTGAAGCTCCTGAACAATGCCCCGTATGTCATGCTCCAGCAAGCAAGTTTAAGGCTGTTGCTGACATCAAATTAGAGGGTACTAAGACCGAGAAGAACCTACAGACAGCTTTCGCCGGAGAAAGTCAGGCTCATACAAAGTATCTCTATTATGCATCAAAAGCAAAGAAAGAGGGATACGAGCAGATTGCTGCTCTCTTTGAAGAGACTGCTCGTAACGAGCGCGAACATGCTAAATTGTGGTTCAAGTTCTTGCACGGTGGCGACATCCCAACAACTACTGTGAACCTCACAGACGCTGCTACAGGTGAGAATTATGAGTGGACCGACATGTATGCTACAATGGCTAAGGAAGCTATGGAAGAAGGTTTCCCAGAGATAGCTGCTAAGTTTAAGAAGGTAGCTGCTATTGAGAAGCATCACGAGGAGCGCTATCGCAAGCTCTTGAAGAACATAGAAGACAAGGTCGTATTCTCTCGCGACGGTGACAGTATATGGCAATGTCGCAACTGTGGACACATCGTTATCGGCAAGGAAGCACCTGCTGTATGTCCTTGTTGTGACCATCCACAGAGCTTCTTCCAAATAGAAGCCCTCAACTACTAAGCCTCTTAGAGTATTAAGAAAATAAGAAAGCCCGCGCTTCTCCAATCAATCGGAGAGCGCGGGCTTATTGTTTTAGTAAGTTGTCAGGATGGTCTGACCTGCCGGACTCATCCGATATTTGTTCTTAAAGAATCGCTATGCCGGCCATAACGATGCTTACCATCGACATCAACTTAATGAGAATGTTGAGGCTGGGACCCGATGTGTCCTTGAAAGGATCGCCCACTGTGTCGCCCACAACGGTGGCTTTGTGACATAGCGAGCCCTTTCCGCCGAACTCACCTTCCTCTACCAGCTTCTTGGCATTGTCCCATGAACCGCCTGCATTGGCCATAAAGATGGCTAAGGTGAACCCTGCCGACAAGCTACCCACCAGCAATCCGAGTACACCGGAGACTCCTAAGACGAGCGCAACGATGATAGGAATGAGGATGGCAAGCACAGATGGGAGTATCATTTCGCGTTGGGCGCTGCGTGTAGAAATCTCTACACACCGCTCATAGTCGGGTGTTGACACCCCTTCAAGGATACCTTTTATCTCGCGAAATTGGCGTCTTACCTCGTCGACCATAGCTCCGGCAGCTCGTCCTACAGCTCCCATGGTGAGTCCACAGAATAGGAATGCCGCCATCGCACCGACCATGGCGCCCACCAATACACGTGGATTCATCAGGTTGACTTGGAAGAATTCCATGAAATCGGGCATGTTGGCAGCCGATGGATTGAACGCCTTTCCGGTTGCATCGACGAATGTTTGTCCATGCTCTACGGCTCTGGACATGGCTATCTTCACCTCTTCTACGTACGATGCAAGCAGTGCCAGAGCGGTAAGAGCGGCCGACCCAATGGCAAATCCCTTACCCGTGGCAGCGGTCGTGTTGCCCAATGCGTCGAGTGCATCGGTGCGTTTACGTATTTCAGGCCCCAATTCGCTCATCTCGGCATTACCTCCTGCGTTGTCAGCAATGGGGCCGTAAGCATCCGTTGCCAGCGTAATACCGAGTGTAGAGAGCATACCTACGGCTGCGATGCCAATGCCATAAAGTCCATGAGAAATACTTTCGGCACTCATTGATAGGTTGAATCCGTTGGCACAAAGGTAGCTTAGCATGATGGCAATGGCTATGGTAACGACAGGAATACAGGTAGATATCATGCCTGTACCGATGCCTTTGATGATGACGGTGGCTGCACCGGTCTGCGAGGCAGCCGCTATACTGCGTGTGGGACGGTAACTTTGTGAGGTGTAATATTCCGTAGCCTGCCCTATAATGACGCCTGCTGCAAGTCCTGTTACTACAGAGAACGACACACCTAGCCAATTATCGAGTTGCAAACCGTATAATATACCGAAGGAAGCAACGGCTATCAAGACGGCAGCTGAGTTGGTTCCACGTCCTAAGGCATGCAATAATTCGCGCATGGTAGCCCCCTCTCGTGTATGCACCAAGTAGATACCAAGGAGCGAAAGGAATATTCCGACGGCCGCAATCACCATGGGTGCGATGACAGCACGTAGTTGCATGTCGTCGTTCATGGCAAAGGCTGTAGCGCCAAGAGCGGCAGTCGACAGAATGGAGCCGCAATAACTTTCGTACAAGTCGGCTCCCATGCCGGCCACATCGCCTACATTATCGCCCACGTTATCGGCTATAGTGGCCGGATTTCGCGGGTCGTCTTCGGGAATATCTGCCTCTACTTTGCCCACAAGATCGGCTCCCACATCGGCCGCTTTGGTGTAGATGCCACCGCCCACACGGGCAAATAAGGCTTGCGTGGAGGCTCCCATACCGAACGTCAGCATTGTTGTGGTGATGGTGATAAGGGCTGCATGACTGCCCGAATAGATGGCTGTGAGGATAAGAAACCACAAGGTGATGTCGAGCAAACCTAATCCTACGACTACCAATCCCATTACAGCGCCACTTCGGAAAGCTATCTTGAGGCCTCTATCCAGTCCCTGTCGAGCCGCATTGGCCGTACGTGCAGAAGCGTAGGTGGCTGTCTTCATGCCGAAAAAGCCCGATAATCCGGAGAAAAATCCACCTGTGAGGAAGGCAAAAGGAACCCACGGATTCTGTACTTTCAGCACATAAGCCATGAAAGCAAATACCAATGCCAACACCACAAAGACGATACCGACCACGCGATATTGCTGTTTCAGGTAGGCCATGGCGCCTTTTCGTACATGCGCGGCAATCTCTTTCATGCGCGGAGTGCCCTCGTTTTCTTTCATCATATCGCAGAAAAACTTCCAAGCCATAGCCAGTGCGATGACCGAAGCTGCCGGTACCAGCCAGAAAATAATAGGAATCGTATTCATCATATATAGGTATTAAGAAGTTTATATAGTAAAAACCTGTGTTTTCAAACGATCGACTACTATTATCGCAAATTTAATCATAATTTAAAAGAAAAGCAAGTCTGGATGTTGAAAAAAGATTAACTTTGCGTCCAAAATAAACAGTAAGTATAACTATGAAGTCATTATTCACGTTGATTTTATTCTTGTTTGCTGGTTGGCAGACGCAGGTATGCGCCCAAGGAGAGGTGCGCCAATGGGGCATTGAGGCCTCTATGGGGCAGGCAAGTATGGATTGTAACTACGATGCCAGCAGTCTTGATGCTAATAAGGCAAATACGTTTGCGCTTTCGGTAGATTATTATTTGCATCGCCACTGGGCTCTTACGGGCGGTATCTATATGGAACAGCAGGGTTTGTACACCAATCTTTCAACCGGTATCGGACTCATGAAAAACTGGGTTGCAGGTATTCAGGTCGGTGCCAAATGGTATCCATTGGCTCCCAAATGGATTGTTCAGCCTTATGTAGGGGCTAATTTGTACACCAATGTTCTCAATCTGCCACGCCAAAGGGGCGAGAAGAAGGTCACGGCTACACAAGCTTGGAATGGCGACGGGGTGATGACATACGATATTCAGCACGCTATTGGCAGTCTAAGTCCGAAGATAGGTGTTGATATTCGACTCGTCAGTAGTGTTAATCTCACGCTGGGTTGGGATTATCGTTGGGAGTTTTATGGACATACCAACAGCAATATGCGCTACACATCGGGTCCGGTGACGGGGCATGAGTATCCCATGAAGAGCAACAACAGCCGTGGAGTCATCAACATCGGAGTGAAAGTAGACTTCCCTATGCGCAGTGTTTCCGAGGGAACGATGCAGACCTTGCTTGGTGCGATACTCGGTTTGTTGATGCCATCGAAATAGTAAAAAGAGAGAGGGGCGATTTGATGAATTCATCA